>JAIRPS010000061.1 GCA_031256885.1 Bifidobacteriaceae bacterium
GAATCCGGTAATAGGTTTTGTTATCAACGCGGTCTTGCGCAACATATCCGCAGAAATTACCAGAATCAGCATAACCTTCAATGCGTCGGTTCACCGGGTCAATGGTTACGGTTGCGTCAGTAGTGCCCACCAGCGATTCAGCCGAACGGATCAACAAACTACCCTCATTGTCAACATTTTCCGGGAAAGTAAAAATGGCTGAACCGGTGCGCTCAGTGGCAGTCAATTTGACATCAACATCATTGCCAAGACCGGTGTGATAGTAGCCTGCTAAACCTTCTTCAGTGGTGTGATCAATGGTGGTGCGAATTGGGCTGGTGCGTTCAACAGCAGTCGGTGCTTGAGTCAAACGTCCTGGCATTGGGAAGATTGGCACATCGCCGCCGCCGCCCCGGCAACCGTTACCGGACATGTGAGCCAAACCAAAACCGCGCGTGTACTGGTTGGTGTTAGCCCAAATGTAGCCGGAAGCACTGGAAGACAAGTAGCCAGCCTCCGACGGGTAGGCAGCTTGCGGATTGTTGACGTTCTGGTTGTCTGGCGAGAATGAAAACATGCCGAACGGCAAAGTCGCGCCAGGGAAAACATTGCCGCCGCCCGATGTGCCAACAATCGTGTCAACATACGAGGCGGGGTCTGTGATGTATGCAGGGGCTGCCTGGGCCGGGCTTGGCACAGCCAAACCAGCGATTGCTAGGCCGAGGCAAGCCAGCAATGCTGGCCCCCTGGCCAACTTAGATGGGCCGCGTCCTTGCCTCTGAACTGCGGCTTTGCTGAAAGGGTATGAGGATTGTCGCATCCTTGGTTCCTCCTTGAGTTTGGGTGGATGAATAATCAGGTGGACAGTAGCCGCAACGCCTTCAGCAGCGTTGACAGCGCTATCACATCCAAAAACCACTCTACACCCACTTACCCCACCCCGTATCAAAGACCCCAATTTTGCGCCGAGAATTTTTGCCGAGAACTTGCCGCCAGTTGATCGCGGCGCGCGGTCGGGTTGTGGGGTGTGGGGAAGCGGTTGGCGGCGCGTCGGCAAGCAGTTGATCGCGGCGCGCGGTCGGGTTGTGGGGTGTGGGGTTGCAGCTTCAGGGTTTACTAGCGCGCAAGGACTCGCAACCGCACGGCAGATGAGGCGGCTTTGGCAATTTTGCTGCTGCCTTGGTAGGTTGCTTTGACTAAGTATTTACCAGTGTTTAGTTTGGGTAAACGAACCGTCAGCTTGCCCTTGGCGGAAGCTTTCATTTTGACGGTTACTTTCTTTTTACCAGCTTTGACAATGATTTTGCCGGTTGGGCGAACCTGACCAACCGCCCGCACAGTGATTTTGACTTTGCCGCGACTGCCCAGAAAGATCCGTGCCTTGACTAGTTTGATGGTTACTTTTGGTTTTACCTTTGGTTTTGCTGAAGCACTACAACAATTTGGCTCAGGTTCACAGCAGCTAGTCCCCACACTTGCCGAATTGCTTGGCCTGCCGAAGTTGCCCGACGGCGTGGCGCTGGGTGTGGTGCTGGGTTGGCTGGGTGTACCCGATGGCGTGGCGCTTGTGCTTGCGTTGGGTTGGTTGGGTGTGTTCGATGCCGTGGCAGAAGTGGTTGCGTTGGGTTGGCTGGGTGTGTTCGATGCTGTGGCAGAAGTGGTTGCGCTGGGTTGGCTGGAGCTAGACGTGGCGCTGGGCTGGGTTGATGTGGTGACGCTGGGTTCGCCCGATGGCGTGGCGCTGGGTGTGGCGCTGGGCTGGGTTGATGTGGTGGGGCTGGGTGTGGTGTTGGGTTGGCTGGGGCTGGCTGTTCCGCTGGGTTCGCCCGACGGTGTGGGGTTGGTTGGTTGGATTGCCCCAGGCCAAGTTGGTGGATTACTTAACGGTATGGACGCCATCGGCGGGATGAAAATGTCGCTGAGGGTGAGGCTGACACCTAAATTGAGCAAGTCGCTGGGAAGGTACTGGTCTAATTCAGTGGCCAGCGTTAAAGGCCAAGCCGCAAGGGCGTTAACGGTGGGGGAGTAGTCAGCGTTGATTTGGTCAGGCGTGAAGACTTGATTGCCGCCGCTGAAGGCAAGTCCGGTTGGCTGGTTGAGGTTGTTTTGAATCAGGTTGTTCGCAAATACTGTGGCCCCGCCAAGCTGGCCGATCAGCAACGTGTTCGGGCCAGTTTTATTGTTAATGAGGGTATTGTTTACTAGAAACAGTTGGTTGGTTGGCCATTTTGTGGTGGTTTCGCTGCCAATGTCAATCATATTGCTGTTTTCGGTATTAGCTGACTGCTGAATGATATTGCCAACCACCACAGCTTGGCCGCCGGAAGGGAAAGACAGTTCGTAGCTAGCTCGGGCGGTGGTTGGGTCAGTGCCGTCGGCAAGCAAGTTAGCCGTGATCAGGTTACGGCGGGCGCGTGATTTGAGCAGATGGCCAATCAGGGCATCATGAAAATACGATCCGCTGACAGTCAACTGGTCAATCTCACCAACATACAGATTATGGCTGTAACCATCACCGTAACCGTTGAAGCCGAACTCAGAATTACTGATCACCAGGCTAATTGACGGATTACTAGCGGTTAGTATGCCATCATCGTTATGCAGAAAACGACAGTTATTGACTGTTAGTTGGCCAGCTGTTAGGCGAATGCCAGCACCGTTGCGGTCCGCGTGGTGAGCGTCACGGAAAGTGATTCCGGCAATGTGCATGGTTGCTCCGTTGACATTCCAAATCCCCACATTGGCAGCCAAACGCCCCGCCGATGGCACCACCACCTCGCCGCCAACAGCCCGGACGGTCAGGTTCTGCTGAGTCCAAGTAACAACATCACCGGGGTATGTCCCGGCAGCGATCTCGATGATGTCGCCATCACCAGCGACTGCCGCCGCTGCGGCAATTGTGGTGTAGGTCTGAT
>JAIRPS010000069.1 GCA_031256885.1 Bifidobacteriaceae bacterium
ACCGCCAACCACGCCAATGCGGCGATGCCCGGCGGCCACCAGATGGTTGATTGCGCGGGCAGCGCCAGCGCGATCATCAGTGAACACTGACGATAAATTGGTCACATTCGGTGATTCAACGCAATCAGTGACCACCACACCAGGCAGTCCCAGTTCATCAAAGCCGCTGCGTAAACCTTCCAAGGCACCGCCCAGAATGATCACGCCGGCTGGTTTGACTTGGCGAACCACCCGTTCAATCGTTGCCAATTCCGCTGCAGATTCATCCAAATACTCCACAACCTGCGTGTATTCACGCTGGTGAAGTGGGTTTTGCATCTTTTCAATAACAGCCTGGAAAAGGCGATTGTCGCGGCCTTTAACAATTACTGCAATGGTTGTTGAACGGCTCCGTTTGAGACTTTGGGCATGAGTATTGAGGGCATAGTTATGCCGTTTGACAGCCCTGTCAATGGCTGAACGAGCAGCTTGGGAAACATCACCACGGTTAGACAAGGCACGCGAAACTGTTGAAATTGAGTAACCCGCTTCACGCGCGATATCGCGGATTGTGACCATTAGGCATTGCCCTCCTGTGCGCTTTGGTCTGGGTTGTGCTAGCTGGGGAACCGATGTTGTGGTAAGCAACCACATAAGCAACTGTAGCGGTAAAGTCAGACAACCTTGAACGCGCAGTGCTCTAGCTGACAGCCACCCCCAGCAGCCAACCGATTAAATAGGTCACCCCAGCCGCCCCAAAGCCAATAGCTAATTGGCGCACCCCATGGCTCAGTGGCGAGGTACCGGAAATCAAGCCAACGCAGCTGCCGGTGAGCATTAGGGCAATGCCAACCAGGCCAGCTGACCAGGCCATACCCACCAAGCCGGATAACCCAACCGCGAAAGGCAATACGGGAATCACTGCCCCAACCGCGAAAAAGCAGAAAGATGCCAAGGCCACACCCCAAGGCGTACCCACCTGTTCAGTCGATTGGATGGGAACGTCATCGGCAAAATTAGCTAAACCAGCCAACACCGCCTCAGCTTTAGCTTGTGCTTGGTCCAGGTCTAGGCCTTGCGAGCGATAAACCAAAGCCAGTTCATTAGCGTTCACATCAAGTTGAGTGACGGCTTGGCGGGCTGCCAGGTTGGGATGGCCGGCTTTCAGTAGCGCCAACTGGGCACGCACCGAAACCCACTCGCCGGTTCCCATTGACAAAGCACCAGCCAGCAGGCCAGCAAATCCGGTGATCAGCACCACATTGGCGGATACACCTGAGGCGCCGATTCCTAAAACTAAAGCAAAATTTGAGACCAAACCGTCATTCGCACCAAAAATTCCCGCCCGGAAAGTGCCGGACAGTTTTGAACGCCCCAATGCCGCTAATGAACGAATAACCTCGGCATGTATCTGCTCGTCCGCCCGAATCGCGGCCGGCACATCAGGGTCATGCTGGTAAGGCGATTTCGCTTCACGACGCTCCGCCATTGCCAAAGCCACCACAAAACCGAAGCGCCGCGCCAGCCAGGCAATCAGCCGGGTGCCCAACGAACGCGCACTGGTTGATGTTTCAACGGTCTTGGGCAGCAAGGCTTGCCAATGGGCAGCATGGCGTTCCTCAGCTTCCGCGAGTTGCCGCAATATGTCCCGTTCTACACCTTGGCGGCGTTCCGCCAGGCGGCGATAGACGGCAGCTTCCGCTAATTCATCAGCTAAGTAGTTGCGCCAGCGGCGAACCTGTTGCGGATTGGTTACCATGTTTGAACCTCCATATCGTGGCTGATGCTAGCCCAGATTTGCGGCATCGGCCAACTGATGATTGGGCTGCGGCTAAACTCACGGCATTGCTACACTGACGGCGCAGCTTCTAGCACTCGAAGCTGGCGAGTGCTAGTCTCGCTGATGTTCCGGCCACATATCGACTTTAGGAGGACAGGTTGACTCAGGAGCGGCGGCTAACTGTGCTGCGCGCCATTGTCGAAGAGTATGTGGAAACCTCAGAACCGGTTGGTTCCAAAGCGATCTCGCAACGTCACCAATTGGGCGTGTCCCCCGCAACGATTCGTAACGACATGGCGGCGTTGGAAGACGAAGGTTTGATTGTTCAACCGCATACCTCCGCTGGGCGGGTTCCGACTGATCTGGGCTACCGCTTATTCGTTGACAAACTTGCCCAGGTCCGTCCGCTGAGCGGGGCGGAGCGTCGCGCTGTCAGTACGTTGCTCGATGGCGCAGTTGACTTAGAAGACATGGTGGCACGCAGTGTGCGAGCTTTGGCCGCTTTAACCCATCAGGTGGCAATCGTCCAATATCCATCAGTTGCCCGTTCGGCTTTACGGCATTTAGAACTGCTGGCTCTCGAAAACGGGCGGGTGATGGCTGTGCTGATCATGGAAAACGGGCGGGTTGAACAACGGGTGATCACTTTGCCGCCAATTGGTGAAGCTTCGGGTGACACCGCCCCAGGCTTGCGGTTTGTTTCGCAAACTAGTTTGGCTCATCTGCGTGACCGGGTCAACCAGTTGGCCACCGGTCAATTGGTCAGTCAGCTGGTTGGTGAATTGGGGGCCTTGGTGCAAGAGTTCACCCCGCTGGAACGCCCGGGGATTAGCACAATCATTGATTCTTTAGCTGAAGGGCTGGGCGAAGGTGCACCGGAACGCCTGGTCATGGCGGGTGCCAGCCATTTGGCAACGCATCCGGTTGATTTCAGCAACACCA
>JAIRPS010000085.1 GCA_031256885.1 Bifidobacteriaceae bacterium
AACAATGATTTCGTCGATGTGTTCACTATTGGTGTATTAGACCCGGCGGCGGCACCGCCGCCGGGCATTACACGTTGGCCTGCCAAAGGAGAAGTGTTCGCCTCCGCAGCTTTGATTAATCGCATCGGTTCAAGCAGTTTTATTGAACGGTACGGAACCTTGGTAGGGACAATTGAGACAGCCGCTCTAGCCGATCCCGGTGAGAGAATACTCTATGTTGGTGCTGAAGCAAATCGAATGGATCCCGACCGGAGTTATGTTATTTCTAGTTTTGGTGATGTTGTGTCGCAAAATGAAACCGGTTACTTTGGTTCCGCATTTTATCAACAAGTTGAATGGCATTTTTATGTTGGCCTGTCACTATTTGGTCTTGCACCAGCATTGGTGCTTGGTTTCACGGCATTGCGCTTAGGTAATGAACGGAGAATTGGCCGTTTAGCAACACTACGGATTATTGGCGCGCCTCCAGCTGTATTGCGTCGCCTAACAGCACGGACCATTGCAGCACCCACATTGATTGGTGTGGCGGTAGCCGTGTTTGGCGGTGCCCTCGCCTGCCTTGGAACCTGGTGGTTGCCCTTCAGCCATTTTGCGGTGGTCGGCACCGACCTGCGACGCATGCTCTGGACGTTTCCGCTAATCGGCTTGCTAGTGGCAACCGCATTTATTAGCTATGGCTGGTACATGTTTAGAGCACGGGCAGCGCGCCCGCAAGGAACGCGCCCAGTGGTTGACACACGTAGGGCAGCCTTGTGGCCATTGGCGGTTCTTTGCCTGATTGTGCTGGCTGCCTTCTGGCTATTTGAACAGATTTACCCAGTAGACCCAGGTGCCGCCACAATGGTGGTAGTGGGTTGTGGCGCGCTGGCAGTAGCCTTCGCCTCCGGCGCTACTGCTGCATTAGTACGCATCGCAGCACATTTGCTGATCGCCTTTGGTACACGGCGCAGCGCGCCGGCGGCATTGCTGGTTGGCCGGGACCTGCAAGTGCTTTCCAAACCGATAATTCGCACCTCAGTTGGACTGTGCGCCGCCATGATAATCGGTGTCCAAGTGGCAGTTTGGGCTGCTGTGCCAGACGTTGCATTCCGGGAAGCAAAAAGTATCCAGCAGCAAAATGCCGGCAAAGTCTTGACCGTGGGAGTTGTGCCTAATCCAGCAGAGCTACGTCAAATCGATGCGGACCTGCCCGCAGGGGCTGTTATGTTGCTGTCGGATCCGCAACTAAAGGTTGTATCAGGTACTTGTGCAGCCCTGCAGGCGGTAATTGGTGTCTGTGATGGAGCAGTGCCTGGGCAAACACCGTTAGCGCAGGCTCGTCTCTGGTTTGACACAACCTGGCAGGTTGCACAGTACGACTCACCAGAATCAGTGCCCCGAACTGAGGCAATAGAGTTAGGCATTTTTGCTGCCGATGGCCAGCCACTCAACCAAGACCAGGTGGCAACAGCATTCCACAAACATGTTGCTCCACCACTTTCGGTTGAGCCGCCCCTACAAGGATGGGTGGTTGGCGCGAAAATAGATGTTGACCATGCTAGATGGTTTCAAATTGGGGGTGTGCTAGCGGTTGGTTTGGTAGCGATTGCCGGCAGTTTCGCCATGCACACAGAATCGACACGCTTAGCTCGGCGGTTCGCCTCACTTGGTGTTTTGGTGGACAAAACAGCCACCTACCGATCATTGGCTTTTGGTATTGCCGGGTTGCCGCTGGCTCTCGCCGGATTGAATGGCATTGTTACCGCCATGGGTTTGGTAGCTGCACCAATCCTCAACCCAACTTCAGACGCTGCTGCACCCAAAGGGCTACTGTTTGCTTTGCCAATCATTGTGGCTGTGCTCACTGCTTGCATGGCTGGACTAACTGGCCGCACGTTGCGGCTCAAAGCAGCGTGTTGGGTTGTGGGCGAGGAGGAAGATTAGAGTTGATCCCCCATTTTGGAGGGAAAAAATACTCGATTGGGCTGGTGGTTGCTGCAAAAACCGTTTTGATGCGACTGCGGTTTGATGCCAGTTCAGGAACAGCCTGGCGGCAGTACTTGTCAGTTTCACAAAACACGTTCTGGCAATCAATTGCCTGAAGAGGGCGGCCCCACAAGCCGTGAAACTCAATGCCCAGACGCTCCAGCTCGGCTTGCTGATGTTCCACCATCCACAAAACCACCTGTTCGGGTTTCAACCCGGCAGTGTCCGTGAAGCATTTAGCGATACCTCGTAAAGCACCAGGGCCTGCTTTGGTGAAATCGTTTTCGGAGAAATCAATCAGCTCACTGTAGTTCAAGTCAATGGCTGTTTGGTAACTCATGAAATCACCCATCAAAGGGTAGGTATGTAAAGCTGTGTAAACAGATTCCAAACTGTCTGCTTCAACTATTTGCTGAGCTAAATCCCCGTCGAGGAACATGGCTTTGAACATTTCAACATGGTTTAAGTGTTTGGTGCGACGCCCAAAAGCATCATTGGCGCAGAGAATAAAAGCTCCGGTGTAGAGCTTTTCACCGGAAGCTTTCAGATCAGTTAGTGCAGCCTCAAACTGACCGGAAGCCAAGTGTTCCAATGTGGGCCTGCTACCTAACCGTTGCGTCAAACCGTCCCAAGTCTGGTTGCGTGAAAACGTGCGAAAAGCAACAATTTGGAAAGTCAAGTCAGCCCCGGTTGCTCCGCCGTAGCACACTTCACGAATCATGTACTGACTGACACGGTCAGCCGCCCGGTAAACATTACAAAATTTGTAATGCGCCAAAATCGGATCACTCGTCCAAGGACCAGGTAAGCCCTTGGCGCGTTGCTCGAAAATGCGTTGACGTTCACCCACAAAATGCCAATAATGCTGGTAAACACCAGGCCGGGGGACAGGCTCACAACCCGTCATGATTGTTCAACCTCCACATGGTCTAAACCAACTTGGCGTTGCAGCGCCGTTACCATGTCAGGGCAAGCCACAGCCACAGCTACCACCAGGTTGCGCGCATTTGTAATTAACTCAGCCAAAGCAGTAGCTTTAGCCTGGTTCAACACAGGTGAAGCTGATGCTGCTGCAGGAATAACTATGCCTTCCAGTGCAGCGAAAGCCATTTCGGTTAAACCAGCTACCGTAACAACATCAATTTTTCGGTTCAGGCGAAGATTCTCAGCTGTTAAACCGGCAGGTGGCTCTAAGGCTTTAGCAAGTCCATCAATTGGTGTTTTCTGCAAATCAAAAGCCTCAGCCAAAACGGCATCAAGCCCGTCAGTGTTGTCGCTCAAAGGAGTGCTGCCTGCGTAGTTCTCTGGTGGATCAGCCACACCTTCATCAATCAAATATGTCCGATACTTCAAACAGTAAACCAGCAGGTCAACAGCAGTATCAAGAGCAGTCTCTGAATCAACTAAGGTTTTTTTGCCTTGGGCTACAGCAACGTAAACTTTACCGACTTCACCATCAGTCACACCAAGCCGGTCAACTTTACGCGCAATATTAGCCATAATGCCAAGAATTTCACCGCGGCGCTTCCAACTATTGCCATAGGTGGCTGTTTTGATGGCGTGCAGACGGGAAATTGTTTGCTGTAAACGGTTGAACAGTGCAGCTGGCGCAACAGCCGTGCTGGTTGGCTTTGCAGGGGCATTGGTTTGGCTGCCAAAAATTTGCTGAAACTCAAAAGACACTTGGCCTTTAGTAGTACGTGACAACCATTCGCGCGCC
>JAIRPS010000131.1 GCA_031256885.1 Bifidobacteriaceae bacterium
TCAATACGCGGTAGTGTGTGCGCGCCGCTTTGCCGTTTTCGCGCACCGCAAACTTGAAAGCAGCCCCCGGATGTCGGCCAATTGGCGCATCAATGATGCCGATTGGCGGATCAAGCCGCCCCTGCACCAAAGCGTGGTAAGTCTTGGTGACCGTGCGTTCTTGAAAAGCCTGTTTCAGGCCGTTTAAAGCCTCGGTGGAGCAAGCCACAACCAATACACCGGTGGTGCCAGCATCCAGCCGGTGGACCACGCCGGGGCGTTCCAACTGCTCACTGGGTGCTAAAGCAATCCCCTGCTGCGCTAAAGTCGCCAACACTGTTGGGCCTTGCCAACCAACTGAAGCATGCACCGCTAAACCGGCTGGTTTATTGACGATGACGAGGTGGTCATCGCGGTAAAGCAAAGTTAGCGGATGCAGCGCGGCCGGGCCGAGCAGAGCGGCGGGTTGCTCGGCTGGCGGCAGTTGCGCGGAAAGCTGCAAGCCGGCGGTCAAGCGATCGGCTTTGCCAACTTTCTTTCCAGACAGCTCAACCAGTCCAGTGCTGGCTAGTTGGGCGGCTTGAGCGCGGCTGATGCCAAGCCAGTTAGCTAAGCCAACATCAACACGCTGACCAGCTAGATCCTCAGAAACTGTGCAAATCTGCCGCTCAGTCATCGGCTGGTGTGTCAGTTGAGCTGGCTGAGGGATCGGCAGGCCTGTCGACATTTGCTTGGGTACTACCAGCTTGCGGCGATGATTCAGTCAAACTTGGTGTGCGTAAGGCTTTGAACAGTAACACCACTGCCGCCAAGGCAATGGCAATGTCCGCCAGGTTACCAATGAACCAATCGGAGTAGCCAATGAAATCAACCACATGCCCCCGCCCAAAACCGGGTGCACGGATTAGCCGATCCACCAGATTGCCGAGTGCCCCACCTAAAGCCAGACCGAAGGCAACACCTGGCCACGGTCGGCTCAGCCAGCCGGCTGCCCAAACCAGCACAGCACTACCAAGCACCGCCACCACAGTGAAAAACCAGGTAGATGAGGCACCGATCGAAAATGCGGCTCCCGGATTACTGGTCAGTTGCAAAGACAAAAACCCACCCGGCAGCAGGCGCGGCTTTCCCGGCAGGCTGTTCAGCGCCCAAGCTTTACTCAACTGGTCAGCTAGCAGCACAAACGCCGCTACCAGCAGGCACAGTCGCAAACGTTTCGGTTGGCTGGGCCACCGGCGATCACTTGTCATCTGACTTTTCTAACGGCGTTCTTCGCGTTGCTTGCAGGCCACACATTTGACTGCCCGGGGGAAAGCCAGACTGCGCGGTTTGCCGATTGGTTTTTCACAATCCTCACAAATACCAAACTCCCCACTGGCTAAACGTTCCAAAGCTAACTCGCAATGTCTGACCATGTCACGCAGCGAATGCACCAAGGCTAAGGCTTGTTCACGTTCCAAAGCCCAGGAACCGGCATCGGCCTGATCATCACCTGCGCCACCGCCAGTACCAAGCAAAGCTGCCAACTCTTGACCAGCTAGCTCAAGTTCGGCAGAGAGCCGCTCCTTATCGCTGTGCAGGGCAGAAGTGACCGCTTGGACTTCTTCAACAGTCCAAGTGGTTTCGCCTTCACGCAGCGGAATGGTTGCGGCAATTGTGGCCGCTGAAAGCTGACTGGTCACTCAACTGCCCTGGCTACCGCCGCCATCCCAGGCTGCGTCGCTTAACTGCACAGATTTGCCTTCAACATCTGCGAGTAAAGATTCCAGGTAGCTCTTGAGGCGTGTGCGGTAGTCACGCTCAAAGATGCGCAGCTCATCGATCTTGCGCTCCAAAATGGCCCGATCTTGTTCCAGTTTGGACAAGGTGCGCACTGATGCATCCTCAGCTTCCCGGATGATTCCGGCAGCTTTGGCTTTTGCATCAGCCAAGATCTGGTCGCCTTCTTCCTGACCGGCTCGCACATACTCATCATGGAGCTTTTGCGCCAAAGCAAGCATGCCGGTGGCCGATTCCGGTTCGGCTGCCCCGAGCAAGCCGCGTTCTAAGCGTGGTTCTGGGGTTGGTGGCGCAACTACTACTGGTACCGGCGCGGGGGCAGGTGTGGCAGCCGCCCGGCTGAGTTCAGCAATCCGCTGTTCGGCCAGCGCCAACTTGTCCTTCAGCTCGTTGTTCTCGGTGCTTAGGGCGCGCATCGACTCGGCCACTTCGTCAAGGAAGTCATCAACCTCAACTTGGTCGTAGCCCTCGCGGAATTTCGTGGCCTGGAATTTCTTCAGTACCACGTCATCGGCGGTCAGCTGTGCCATTGCTTCTCCTCGTTCCTGTTAGGCGGGAAGGTGTTTTGAACTCGGTAAGGGAATACCCGGTTGGCTCCCACTGGTCATACCTTGCAGGCATTCTAGCTTCCCAAACGATGTCCCATAGTAGCCGACACGGTGGCAATCACCCAGACAGCTGCAAATACCACCATGAATCCAAGATCCAGGCTGGTACCGCCTAAGCGTAGTGGCCTGATGAAACGGTGAACCAGTTTCAAAGGCGGGTCGCTGAGACGGTACAGCAGTTCAAGTGCTGCCGCCACTGAGCCGTGGGGGCGAAAGCCGGGGACAGCCAGCAATGTCAGGGAGCAGATTGAGCGCAGTAGTAGCACCACAAGGTAGACCCTGGCAAGCACTGCCACGACGGTTAACGCCGTGGCCACCGGCTAGTCTCGGGCGAAAGCTCGGCTGCGTCCGCCGCCGGCTTCGCGTTGCACTTCAACGCTGGGTGGTGAAAGCAGGAACACCCGTGGAGTGATTTTCTCCATGGTGCCATCCATTGCCATGACCAGTCCTGATGCAAAGTCACGCAGGTGCACTGCATCATTGTCTGAGACATCGGTCATGTTGAGGATGACTGGCGTGCCTTCACGGTAGGGCAACCCGATTGAGGGTGCGTCTTGAAAATCGCGGGGACGGCATGTCACAATCTTGTGGAAGGACTCTGCCGGTGCCACTAGGTCGCCGTGAAGTGGCGTGACGTCCGCCATTGTGCCTTCCTCCATGTACTCATTGGGTTCGGCACCCAGGTCGAATCCCAACATGCTCCTTAAGCGTTGGACTTGTCCGGCCATCGGCTTCTCTCCTTATAGGTCGTGCGGGGTGGGGAAGTGTACCCCCAGGCCAAAGGTAGCTGGTTTTGCACGCTATTGCATCTCTCAGCGCGGCGTGTCGCAACCTCAACTTGAGGTTTAGTCTTTCAGGAACTCCGGCACGTCAAGCTCATCGAAAGTGCGCGGTGGCACCCGCTTGAATGTCGGCAGATCAACCGGGATAGTTGGCTCACTACCCGGCAAGTGGCTACGCGGCGTAACCGATGATGTCCGCTTTGGCGGAACCAACACATCATCCGGAGATACACCTAAACGCTGCCCATTGGGAAGAACTTGACTGGTTGGCAAGCTTGGCGGCACCGGCGGCAGATTCGGTTTATTGGGCAAGCCCGGCGTCGGTGCGGCGTTGGGATTTGGTAAAACCGGTGGTGGAGCTGGCGGCGCTGGCGTATTGGCCAAAACCTTATTGATGCGCGTGTTTGTCTTGTTGTCAAAACCCGCCGCAATCACGGTAACCCGCACCTCATCAGCCAAAGCATCATCAACTGCGTGACCAAAAATAATGTTGGCCTCCGGGTGAACCGCTTCTTGGACAAGTTTGGCGGCATCATTGACCTCACCCAAAGTCAGGTCACTGCCACCTTGCACGCTCAGCAGCACGCCGTGAGCACCTTCAATCGAAGCTTCCAACAAAGGTGAGGAGATAGCTAGTTCAGCAGCCCGCACGGTGCGATCCTCACCGCGCGCCGAACCGATGCCCATCAAAGCACTGCCCGCACCTTGCATCACTGAACGGACGTCAGCAAAGTCAAGGTTGATCAAGCCTGGCTTGGTGATCAACTCGGTGATGCCCTGCACCCCAAAAAGTAAAACCTGATCAGCTTCACGGAAAGCATCAAGCACCGTGATGCCTGGTGGGGAGATCTCCAAGAGGCGATCATTGGGAATGACAATCAGCGTGTCAACTTCTTTACTGAGCACCTCAATGCCAGCATCTGCCTGGGTGGCGCGGCGCCGCCCCTCAAAGTTGAATGGTCGAGTGACCACGCCAATAGTCAAAGCACCGACTTCCCGAGCGATGCGGGCAACGGTTGGTGCACCGCCTGTGCCGGTACCGCCGCCCTCACCGGCCGCCACAAAGACCATGTCGGCCCCTTTGAGAACGTCAGTGATTTCGTCAATGTGATCCTCGGCAGCGCGCTTACCAATCTCTGGATCAGCTCCAGCGCCCAAACCGCGGGTCAGTTCACGCCCAATGTCCAGTTTGACATCGGCATCCGACATCAACAAGGCCTGAGCATCAGTGTTGATAGCGACAAACTCAACGCCTTTCAAACCAGCTTCAATCATCCGGTTGACGGCATTGACGCCCCCGCCACCAATGCCCACCACTCTGATCATCGCCAGGTAGTTCTGGGGTGGTGCCACGTCGATTTCCTCCGCAGTAGTTAGCCGGTCGAGCATGCGACCGTGAAATGTCATTAATGACCGTAAACCCAAACATACGGCCAACACAACTACCCAACCGGGTGTGTCGCCCGACCGTCAGTTGTTGGCACCAGCCTAGCGCCAAGCCGCAACTGTCCGCAGCGGCACACTCCGGAAAAACCCAATCACCTTTACAAGACCGAGCAAACCGCTGATTATTCAGTGGGGGTTGCTGCCGCCTCACTGCGCAGGAACGGTGTTGTTGGCGCGGAAACGTCGTAAAGCGTGGCTGGCGTGCGCATCATCACTGACAAGGTGGCGGCTTTCAGTGCGCTTTGCTCCGCATTACCCCAAACCACCTGCTGGCCGCTGGTCAGGTAAAAGCTCACCGTATCAACCGTTTGCGCACCAATATTGACCACTTGCGAACGTAAAGAGTCTGGTAGTGCATCAATCACTGCCAGCACTGAGCGCAGCACCCGACCGGAACTATCGGTCAATGGCACAGCCACTTGCGGTAATGCTTCAGGTGCCTGGTCAAGGTAGCCCAGTTGCACCGCGTTAGCGTCAAGCACAACCCAACGTTGCTGGTCGCGCACTACGGCCACCGGTTGGCGCGGTTCTACATCAACCAGTAAACCGTGCGGCCATTGGCGCTGCACCTTCGCTGTTTTGATCCCTGGCCGGCCTTCCAGCTGTTTGGCAATTTGTCCCAGTGATAGACGTGCTAATGGTTTACCAACTGAGCCAGCCAGCACTTGCTCAACTTCTTGACTGGTGACCACCCCGCCAAGGCCGGTGACCACAATTTGGTCAGCTTGCAGCGCAAAAACTGGCGTCCAAAACACCACCACAGCTAAGGCCAGCACCACCATGATCATTGCTAAACGGCGTAAGGTCCGCCATACCATTGATCGCCGCTCCGCTTGAGCGCGCGCCGCAAACCGCGCTTGTGATGAATCAGTGTTCATTGGCCTGCTCTTTTGCGTTGTTGCAAACCTGCCACCAAATCTGGTGCTAAAGCACCGACATCGCCAGAACCAGCGGTGATAATCAAATCACCCGGCCTTGCCATGGCCACCAAATGAGCTACCGCCGCCGCTCGGTCAGGCATGTAAACCACCTGGTCAGCAGGGCATTGCCGGGCTATCAAGGCACCATCAACACCAGCGATTGGTGTTTCACGGTCGGAATGCACATCAAGCAACACGCTGTGGTCTGCCCCAGCTAAGGCACTGGCAAATTGACTGGAAAACGCGGCTGTACGAGTGTAGTGGGCTGGTTGAAACAGCAACAGCAGCCTGCCTTTGGTCACCTGCCGGGCGGCTTGCAACAAGGCGCGTAACTCAGTGGGATGGTGGCCGTAATCGTCGATTACGCGAATCTGGTCAACCTCACCAATTAGCTCAAAGCGGCGCCCTGTGCCCCGAAAACCGGTCAAAGCTTCGGCTACCGCCGCTGCCCCAAAACCGGCCCCCAAGCTAACCGCCAGGAAGGCGGCAGCCAGATCAGCCGCGACATGCTGCCCGGGAGCCGGCAGAGCCAAACTGATTGCCAAACCATCAGCCGGACCGCCCGGCCGGCCGGTTAGTTGGACTTGACCAAAACTGTGCTGCGGCTTGTCGGCCGGCCCAGTGGTCTCTAAAACGACATCGCAATGCTCAGCAAAACCGTAGGTGACCAGCTGTTGGCCGCGCTGCCGGGCAGCGCTAAGGACACGGTCGGT
>JAIRPS010000209.1 GCA_031256885.1 Bifidobacteriaceae bacterium
GAATCTCCGCCGCTAGATTGGCGCGTGCCTGCTCCACCGAGATCAGCGATACGCCAACCCGTGCACGCACGGTTGTGGTGGATGTGGCAAAACGGGCGAAGCCGCTGAGGATTGCGCCATCGGCACTGGTGTAGTTCTCTGTCAGGGTGTTGTCCAGCGCGGTGCCGTAGCTGGCGAATGGGGTGTCAAACTTCACCACAAAATAGCCTTTGAAACCGGCTGCGCTAAATGGCCCCAGGTTCTTGTCTTGGCGTTCCGGGTTGTAGCCAGTGATTTCTTGGGCAACTGGGTCAATTTCAAGATGCCCCACATTGCCGGATCGTGTCGCTTGCACCAGCACGTTTGGTGAGGTTGCGTTCGCAAAACCGAACTCAAGATAGCCGGCCCGTGATGTGCCAGTCATCCGGACAGCAATGCTGCCATCAGCGCCACCATTCAAAGTCACAGAGTACAGTGCGGCGGTTGACACTTCATCGGCGTGGCTGAAAGGAAGTGCACGGTCAGCGAAGCGTGGCTTGACTGAGCCAACACCAGGCATCAGAGAAACCTGACCCCATTCACCCATCCAGATGGCGGGTTGATGCGAACCGAGAAAGCCACCAATTTTGGTGTCGTTGTAATGGTAGGCGGCTCGTGAAACAGAGTTTTCACGGGTTTGTGGTGTCCACTTGGTCATGGCGAACGGTGGGGTTACTTGCGGCACCATGCCGCCGTATTCGGTGGCGTGTGCGCCAGTTGTGCCGATTAGTGGGTTGACCAATGCAACAGTGTCAACCACTGCCGGTGGATCAGCTGTTGCAACTGGTAACTGGCCTAAAGCCAGGACCAGCAGGGTGCTGCTGAGCACAGCAACCACTCGAGTTAATGGGTACGTCATTGCCACTCCTTCATGAGATTTGCGTCGTCAGGGTAATGCTGCCAGTTTGTCAGGGGGCAGCCATGTCATTGTCACTTTACTCCGACAGCGCACTCAGTTGCATCGCCTGAACCCAAACTTGGCCAACTGTTCACCGAATGGTCACTTTGGGGAGGGGTTGCCGGTTACCCGGATCGGCTTGTCTTGGCCTGGCGGTAACCGTTACCGCCACCTTGAGACCTATAGGAGTTTTATAAAGTGTCACTAACTTTGCCCAAAACTGCTCGGCTGATCTGCGGCTTTGTAGTTGCTGCTGGTTTGGCTGTGAGCGCATCAACAGCCTTAGCAGGTGTCTTTGACCTGTCTTTGCCGGGTGCGGCAAACCGCCAAAATGGCGACCAAACTGACCAGTTACGTCAAGCCGTCAAAGCTGGCCGTGCCCGTAACGTGATTTTGCTGATTGGCGATGGCATGGGCGATTCGGAAATCACCATTGCCCGCAACTATGCCTATGGTGCGGCTGGCAAGCTGCCCGGCATTGATGCTCTGCCACTGACCGGGCAGTACACCACCTACTCGCTGAAGCAGGACGGCACAGTTGACTATGTGACTGATTCAGCCGCTTCGGGCACTGGTTGGGCAACTGGCGTGAAAAGCTACGATGGCGCCATCGGCGTTGATATTCGCGGCCATGCCCAGACCAGCATTCTTGAAGCTGCCAAGGCTGCCGGACTGCGCACTGGTGATGTCTCAACTGCTGAAATTCAAGACGCCACCCCGGCCGTGCAGATTGCCCATGTTGGCAGTCGCCGTTGCTACGGCCCGCAAACCGCTGCGGCGTCTTGCGCTAACGCGGGTGCGCCCAATGGTTCGGACCTGCTTGAAAACGGTGGACTTGGCTCAATTTCCGAGCAACTGCTGGTCACCCGACCGGATGTGACTTTGGGTGGCGGCGCGGCATCATTCAATCAGACCGCCCAAGCTGGCGCGTATGCTGGCCAAACATTGTGGCAACAAGCGCAGCAGCGCGGCTTCCAGGTGGCGCAAAACGCAGCCGATTTGCAGGCGATCACCAATATTGATCAGCCGGTGCTTGGTTTGTTTGCACCCGGCAACTTCCCCACCCGTTACAACTCGGTAGTAGCTACACGCAATGGTGGCAGCCAGCCGGCGGTTACCTGCACTGAGCAGGCTTCATGGTTAGGTACCAACAATTCGGGCTTGTCTTTGCGTGACCTGACAACCAAGTCAATTGAACTGTTAGACGATCCCAGCGCTGACAAGGGTTTCTTCTTGCAGGTTGAGGGTGCCTCAATTGATAAGCGTGACCATGCGGCAGATGCTTGCGGTCAGATTGGTGAAACGATTGATCTTGATGAGGCGGTCCGCGCAGCCCTTGATTTCGCTGAACAAGACGGCCAAACTTTGGTGGTTGTGACAGCGGACCATGCGCACACGGCGCAGATCATTGAAAATGGCACCTCGGCTGGTTACACCATTAATTTGAACACCGCTGACAATACGGTTATGACCGTGTCATACGCCACTACTGATGAGGGCGAGACACCAACTGGCAGCCAGCAACATACCGGCACCCAGTTGCGGATTGCCGCTTATGGTCCAGGTGGCGCCAATATGGTTGGTTTGAGCGATCAAACTGACCTGTTCACCAACATGATGCGGGTGCTTGGTTTAGATAGCGCGGTTGAACTATCAAGCGCTGACGCCACCGTTGATGCGCCGTCAACCGTGCTGACCGATGAGCGTTTTGACATCACTGCCACCAATTTCAAGGCCGATGATCAAATTGAAGTAACCCATCCCGATGGCAGCAAAACCACCGCCCGCCTGGTTGCTGGTGCCGCCACTGTGACGGTTAAAGCACCGGCCACAGCTGGTTCAGCTGAGGTTGCTGTGAAAGGTTTAACCAGCGGTGAGCAACGCAATGTCAGCCTGACGGTGAATCAGCGACCGACCGTTACCGTCACCGAGCCTGGGCCGACAGTAACAGTGCCGGGACCAACCACCACAGTTCCCGGCCCAACTACCACAGTACCGGGACCTGCCACCACAGTTCCCGGCCCGACGGTGACTGCGCCAGGAGTCACTGTGCAAGCCCCGCCGGTGACCATTCAGGTGGCTGGCCCAACCGTTCAGGCACCGTTGTCACGTCAAGCTGTGTTGGCTAAGAGCCTGTTCAAGGGCGGCAAAACCAAGCTCACCGTCAAGGCAAGTCAGCGCGCCACGGTCCAAGCGACTTTGACCAGCAAGTCGGGCACCGTCTTTGGCGGTCGCTTGGAGGTGCGCTGGGGCTCTGGCGAAAAACAGTTCAAGACGGTGAACGTGCCGACTAATGGCAAGGTTAGTTTCCAACTGCCCAAACTCAAGCGCGGCAAGTACACCATCAGTTTGACATACCTCGGCAACGCTAGTTTGACTAGCGCAAAAGCCAAAAACATCAAACTGACAGTGAAATA
>JAIRPS010000126.1 GCA_031256885.1 Bifidobacteriaceae bacterium
GGCGCGGACGGCCCTGCAAAAGCAATCAAGTCAGCCGGAACCAACTGAGTTCCCTGGTGTAGTAACTGGTAAAACGCATGCTGACCATTGGTGCCGACCTCACCCCAGAAAATTTCGCCAGTTGCGCCAGTCACCGCACTGCCATCCCAACGCACCGATTTACCGTTAGATTCCATGGTCAACTGCTGCAAATAGGCAGGAAAACGCGCCAAATGTTGACTGTATGGCAGCACCGCATGGCTGCGCGCATCAAAGAAGTTGACGTACCAAACATTCAACAAGCCCATCAATGCTGGCACATTGCTACTCAGCGGTTGGGAACGAAAATGCAGGTCAACCAGGCGCAAGCCGGCCAAGAACTGGTCAAACAAGTCTGGCCCATAAATCACTGCCAAAGACAATCCAATGGCCGAACTGACCGAATAGCGGCCGCCCACCCAATCCCAAAAACCGAAAGCGTTGGCAGGGTCAATGCCAAAAGCTGCCACCTTCTCCAGATTGGTGGACACCGCCACAAAGTGTTTGCGGATAGCTTCAGCTTGGCGTTGTGGATCATCGCCAATCGTTGGCCGTAACTGTTCCAGCAGCCAAGCCCTGGCTAAACGTGCATTGGTCAGGGTTTCTAGGGTGCCAAAAGTTTTTGAAGCAACAATGAACAAGGTGGTTTGCGGGTCAAGATCACGCAAGTTGTCTGCCAGGTCGCTTGGGTCAACGTTGGCCACAAAACGTCCGGTGATCTCCCCTCGGTAGGCTGACAAAGCTTGGTAAGCCATGGCTGGTCCCAAATCTGAGCCGCCGATGCCGATGTTCACCACCGTGGTTACCTTACGTCCGGTGATGCCGCGCCATTGGCCGCTACGCACTGTTTGAGCGAATTGGTTGATGCGTTGCCTAACTTCGCTAACACTGGCCCGAACATCTTGCTGATCGACCACCAGTGGGCCATCAACAGCCGGGTCAGCCCGCAATGCAGTGTGCAGCACTGCCCGATCTTCCGTGGTGTTGATGTGTTGTCCTTGGAACATTGCCTCAATGCGTTGCGGCAAACCAACCTCTTGAGCTAATTGTTCAAGCAACCCTTTGGTTTGCTGCGTCCACAGGTTTTTCGACAGGTCAACCCGCAGATCACCAACAGTTAAGGTGAAGTTATCAACCCGCTGCGGGTCGCTGGCGAAAAGCTCGCTGAGATGATGACTTGGCGTGCTAAAGCTCAAGTAGTGGGTTTCCAGGGCTTGCCAGGCGGCAGTCCGGCTGGCCTCGGTTGGTTGATTGCTCACTAGTGACTCCTGTTTGGCGGAAATGTTCACCGACAAGGCTACTCGCGGCTTGCCGCTAGCGCTTGTAGTCAGTTTGGCAGGGTGCTGTTCAGGTTTGCCAAACCAGGCGTAGTATGGCCAACGTGAACCGTAGAATACAAACATTGCGCCGAATCGTTGGAGGTCTTGTTCTAGCAGGTTTGCTTGGTTTATTGCCAAGTGGATCGGTTACACATCAGGCGGCTAGTTTTGCTATGTCCCAACCTTCGCGTAGCCTATCTGACTCATTGGCCAAGCCTGCCTTGGCAACCGTTGACACAGACTTGCCAGCCACCACTGCAACCAAAGCCGATTTGAATGCAGTCAATGTCGACTTAACGATTCGCCGTTGGCGAATCAAAAAGCAGGTGACAACGGCTTTTGACTTGAACCGGATGGCTGAAACTGTTGGTATTGACCCGGTGCGTGAACGCGATTCAATCCACAAGCGTAAGTACGGCAGCTATTGGGCAGCCACCTTGTGGGATGGTTCAGGCGAATCCACCTCGCTGGATGTCAAAGTTGGTACCGCTGTGTTAGCTAAACCAGCCAAAACCAATATGGTGATTGACCTGACCTACTGGAAGTTCGCGGTTGAGCAAGCAGAGGCTGATCGTCAAGCTGAGGAAGACAAGTGGAATGGCTGGTCTTCCGCCAACCGCTATTCCGGTCAGGCAGCTGGTTGGTACAACAACCCAAAACCACCTGCCACACGGACAATTTTGGTGCTTTTCAAGGGAAAACGCATTGCTGATGTTTACAGTCAGTTCAGCATTCAAGTCATCAAACCGGGCAAGCTGGTTGGTGCCTACCGCTTAGCCAAACCCATCAAATTTGCACGCAACAAACGCTACCCCGCCACCACTGAACCATGGCTTACTGTCTCACCGGTCGCTAACCTGCCAGCCACCAGCCCAACCATACCTATCTACTACGGTAACCAGTCGCGTAAAGCCACTCTCAAGGTGACCGCACCATACCTCTTCCAAGGGGTCAAAGTGCTGGTTAAAAACCAGGCTCAAAGTTTGAACAGCCCTGCTAACAAGAAGAGTCCAATCTATAAAGCAGCCCTCAAAAAGGTGGGCACCTATTCATCAAGCTGTGACGCCACTGCTGGCGCAATCTGGGGCGATTCTGGCGTAACCGGCATGTCTGGTGACCGCTCGTACTTGAAACTGTCTTTGGCCGCTGGCCGTAGCGGTGCCCAAATCGATGAACCTGGCCACATCAGCGTGTTGATTGGCCCTGGTGCTACTGGTGTGCATGGTGATGTCTTCTCACACAAAACCTTCTTGCAGAACTCGCCCCTGCGCAACACCTATTACGTCATGCAACCTTTCTGGAACCTCTTCCACTAACAGGCAACTCGGATACGCACGCGCCCTGCAAACTGGGACCGCTGGTGTTTTGGTAACAACTGGACGCCCAGACACGCTAAGATCTGTCACTGTGCTTCGCTGAGGCGAAGCCTGGAGGCGTCGCCTAGTGGCCTATGGCGCCCGCCTGCTAAGCGGGTTGGGGAGGTAGATTCCCCTCGCGGGTTCAAATCCCGCCGCCTCCGCCGTTGCTGTGACGTGTCCCCTGGAGGTGAGCCAAGTTGATCGTTTCGCAACCTCGTCGACTCCTTGTCGGTGGCCTAGCAACTGGGTGTTTGCTTTTGACTGGCTGTACGGATAAGGAACCATCTGTTGACGTTTCGCCGTGGGCGCAAGAGTTCCGTGACACTTTGGCAATTGCCAAAAGTGATTACGTCAAGGCAATTCTAGCGGACGGCGTGATCACTGAAGCGGAATTAAAAGACGCCCAACAGCATGTTATTGCCTGCTTGGCTGATGGTGGCGTTACCGCACGTTATGTGACTGGTGAAAACGGTGACACAGGTTTAGAAACAGCTGATTTGTCTGAAGCTCAGTGGGAAGTTAATATCAATTGCCACAACCAATGGATGGGGCAAATTGATGCGCTTTACTACCAGATCGCACGCAATCCGTACAATGAGGATTTCCAAGCCCTAGCAGCAGCCTGTCTGGTACGCAAAGGTTTAGCGCCAAAAGGTTTCACAGCGTCAGACTACGAGAACTTTTCACGTAACAATGGCACAGAATTTAACATGGCTACCATAACAGCCAATCCAGGTCATATGGTGACGGTTGAACCAAACCCCGACGCCGTAGCAACACTTCCCGGCGGGGCCCGAGGAGATGATCCAGCCGTCATCAAATGTGAGACTAACCCGCGTGACGACCTGCCCTAGCATGTTATTTCTGTACAGCAGTTTTGGGCTGGGGGTGCTTTAGCTGGCTAGTTGTGCGGTCGTTTCGTCTTGTGGTGTGGCGGGGTCATCAAAATGTTCGCGTAAACGAGTTGACCGCATGGCCACCACAGCAATTAGTGATAATAGTGAAATCACTGCAGCTATCATAAAAAGCCGTCCGATTGAATCGCCGTAAGATGAACGGATGGCTTCAGCAATTGGCTCGGGTAGTTTTGATAAATCAAGTGAACCGGCAGAACTGGCGGAGGCGCTGGCTTCTGTCAAACCGGGTATACCTAAATGGGTGATCCGCTCAATTGACAGGTCATGCACTCTGGTGGCAAAAACTGAACCGAGCACCTGTATGCCGATT
>JAIRPS010000145.1 GCA_031256885.1 Bifidobacteriaceae bacterium
GGCGCGCGGCCCAGTTGAGGTGACCATCAAGTCCGGCGAGTTTGCAGATCTGACTGTTGAGGTATCGCAAACGGCGGCCACGGCAACACTGGGGGCCAGCAAGGTCAGCATTGCCGCGATTGGTGCCACCAAGACTGTCAGCGTCACCACCAGTGTGAGTGCTGGCTGTCAAGCTTCGCCTAGTGAGGATGCCGCACAGTGGCTGACCGTTACGCCAGCCGTGTTGAGCGGTCAAACTATTGTGATCACGGCTGAGCCGAACCCGACACTCAACAGCCGCAGCGCTACAGTGTATGTGTCTTGTGGTGATTTGGCGGTTAAAGAAATCGCCGTCACCCAAACCGGTGAGGCGTGGGTGTTGATTGACCCGCCTGGACCTTTCACCGCTGCGGCAGCAGGCGATCAGCTTGTGGTCAATGTTCGCAGCAACAAACTTGGTGATGCGTACGCCACTATCAGTGCTGCGGCCACCGCTTGGCTGAGCGCGGATGTGATCATTAGCCAAGATGATGACGGTGTGCCGTTGGCCTCCATTACCATCACCGCGACCGCCAATGACAGCGACCAATCAAGGACCGGCAGTGTCACTGTGCGCAGTGGTGCCGGCAATTACAGCCTGACAGTCACCCAACTGGCAGGCTAAAGCCAGTCAAGCTGCCCCCGGGTTTGCGTAATGCCACCCGGGGGCAGCTTATTGAAGTTCAGCGCGAGGTTTGTTTCCTAAAACTGCGTTCTAAAGAAACAAACCTCGCGCTGAATGCTCAATCCGCGAAGCAACCGGTCGCCAACCAGAGCCACAAGGGCTGTAACACACAATCAGCCGATTGGAGCGAGTTAGTTCAAAGAACGCCGCCGGCGACGCCAGGCAATCAAGCCGAGCAGGATCAACGCAGCCGCCCAAATGGCCACATTACGGATTTGCGCACCGGTGTCGGGGTGGCGACCACCCGGTGAGCTGGGATTTGGTTGGGGCGCTGCTGAAGTGTTGAGTGGGCTGAAGGTTTGCCGTGGAGTAGAGCTGGCTGATCGGCTGGCGCTGCCCGAAGGGCTGGCGCTGGTGGCCAGCGGCGGCACGCTGGGGGTGGCACGGCAGGTGATATCAGTGACCAGGTCAACCCGCACATCAAAAGTCAGGGCGGTTGATGGCCAACCATGGTTGCGGCCCCTGGTTTCCTCATAAGGAAACTCGTAGCCGATTGTCAACGGCATGTCCTGGTTTTCGCGGATGGCAAACTCTGCCAACTGGCGTTCGCCGCCTTGAGCAATCACTGAAGCGAAAGTGGTTTTAACTTGTTGACCACCGGCATCGAGACCAATATAAATGATTTCTGGTAGTTCACTATTGACCGTGCCGGGTGGGTAGTTAGCCATCACGTTGAAAACCGTGACGGTCACAGTGCCAACACAAGAGCCTTGGTTGTGTAAACGTAAGGTGCGCCAGGCGGCATCGCCCGGCACCGAAATGGGGTATCCAACGAAGGTACCGGAATAGGTAGCGTAACTGTTTGCAAAAGCATCCCAGTTGAGGGTGGGGCCATCCCAGTATGTGTCAAGTAACGACGGATCAGGGGTGGGGGTTTCATCAGCCTGAGCTGGTCCCATGGCCAAACCGACAAGTAGCAGTGTGGCTAGCGCAGCCAGCCAGTAGCGCGCCCGGTGAACGGTGCTGCGCCCATGGCGGCCTCTGCTGAACTGGTGGATAATCCGCATTTTGGGGGGTTTCTTGGAAGTAGTGGGCGTAACCGATCAGTGACGCCGCCGGGGAGTTGAACCGCGCCGACGGGTACCCGCCTCAGCCCGGGTTAGTGGGGGACGTGTCGTGGCGATTGGGGCAGTGGCTGGTCCGGTTGCCTCTGGTGTGACCAGGGGAATTGCGCCAGATGTGGGCGGCTGCGTGGCAGCGGTTGCCGCAGAGTCCGGGGGCTCAGCCTCCGCCTGGTTTGGCTGGTTTTCCGCCGATGCCGCCGGCACAGTTGGTGTCATGAAGTCACCAAAGCTGCGGCCGCTGCTCGGCCTCACCGTGGCAATGTCTTGACCTGCCAGAATGGCTGCCGCAACTGATCGTGTTTGGTGAGGCGCAACTCGGCTAAGCGGGGTGGGGCTAGCTGAACCAGCTGGCGCAGCGCCCGCTGTGCTGGCACTGCCTGGTTCCAGCAAATGCTCAGTGAAGCTAACCGGTTCGCTGCCGGTTTGCGCAGTCACTTGGGTGAGTTGGGCTGCCAGCACGTCAGCGGTTTGGAAGTCGGCCTGGCGGCTCGTTTGTACCGGGTTGGCTAAGCTGGCACGCCTGGCCGCGCGGGACACTGGCGGGTCCGTGTTTGCAGCGGTTTGCGGCGGTGCGGTGCGTTTGCCAAAAATAATGTGGAACAGTCCGTAAAGAATCAGGCCAATCGCCAGGAACACCACAGCGCTGCGTTTCTCACCGCGCAGATAGTTGGTTAGGTAACCCAGTTTGGGAATCTTGTAAAGATACTTGCCACGGATTTGTTTGGGCATGATCGGCTTATCATCAGCGCCGTTAGCATCCCCACGGGTGATGTAGGTTGTGCCTTCGGTTGGTGAATAGCGCACTGCCACTACCCGGTGGGTGATCAGTGTCGGATCGTCCGGATTGGGCAGGAAGGTGATGATGTCGCCGGTACGGAACGTGTCTTGTTCAGTGGTGCCTTTGACAACCACCAGGTCGCCTTCTTTGAGGGTTGGTTTCATTGAGCCGGTCAGCACAGTCAGCGCACTGCCCTGCATCACCGCTGGCACACCGGCCACAGCCACAGCTAAAGCCAGCAGCACCAACAAGGCAACAGTTCCCAGCACTGAAGCAAAACCGCGCCAAAAACTGTCTTTTGGCTGCCGATGCGAGCCTGGCACAAGCCTCCCTCCTCAGCGCCCGATGACGCATAATCACAACACCTAACGGCGTAAGTTCTCCTGAGCTTACCGCAAGCGCCACCGCGAAGGCGTTGCACTTCGGTTGAGAACCCGGCTGGCTCAGGCGCAGGCTGAGGTGTCTGGGGTGGTCTAAGCGTTTCGCTTAGACCACCCCAGTGCTAACACCCCAAAACAGATTCAGCAGTGAGCGTTTGCGGCAAGTCAAACCATATACGGCTGCGACTTACCGCAAATCACCAGATGCTTTAGAACAGGCCAACACCAGGTGTGCGGGTTTGCTGCAAGGTGATGCGTAATGATTCTTGAATCTGCAAAATCACGTCACCAACCTCAAAGCGGTTGTACTCAACTACAGCATCACCTGTAGCAACTGGGTTCTTGCTTGAACCATCATCCTCAAAAGCGGTGTAGATCGGTGTTGGTAGGTCAGCGTATTTACCAGTTGCTGGATAGGTGGGAACTGGCGCAGTTGGGGTACGATCAGCTGACCAGTTCCCCTCCGGTGCGCGGTCAGTTGGGTCTGACCAGTCAACATCGCCAACCTCTGGGTCATAGTCAAATGTGACAATCAGGCAGTAGTTTGGTGTGCCGTAAGTGTTGGGAGCAGTTGGGTTGGGATTGGGTGCCACAATGTCAGTGATTTGCACATATGGCGCATCCTGTTGGCCATAAGCCTCATCCGGGCCTTGGAACCTTGCCAAAACGGCAGGGGCAGCATTGTCTGGATCGGTCAAGAGGGTTTGCACGTCACCAACAATGGTGTCTTCCAGTTCTACTTCACCATCAGGGCCACTAAGCAGAACATCGCTGACAGTCAGGTTGTTGGAAATGTAGTGGGAGGCACCATTGGCAGCGTTCTCCAGTTTGAGGTCAGCCACAATGTTGTCACCTTGCAGACCAATACCCAAGGGAACAATCACCGCAACACTGTCACCAGGGGTGATCCGCCAGGGGCCCTTGCCGTCAGGGCCTTCACTCTCATCACCATCAGGCTGAATCCAGTGGCCCGGATAGGTGGGTTGGCCACAGGTGGTCAGGCCTTTGTCATCAGTGGCTTCATCACTGCGCAAATCGCCAGCGGTGTAACCGGTGGAGTCGGCGGTGTGATTGGTGGAAACATCAAGGGCTTTGAATTGGCCAACTTTCAACTCTAAGTTACCGGCGGTGATGGTGCCGCCACCAACTGATGCGGAATCGTTCCACAGGGCCATGGTGCCGCCAGTCAACAGCAGGGCAAGGCCGCAAGCGGCCGCCACCATGCCTTTGGCCCGGCGAGATTTGAGCAGGTTGCTCATAGTCGGTTTCCTTTCGTCAACGCAAGCGCCCCAGGGGTGTGGCCTTGCGGTTCCTGATATGGGGGGTTGGGTTGTCCGGTCATTGGCTATCCACCTGCCGGTTCAACCATTTGCAGGTTGAGCTTGATGCTGCCCAACACACCCGCATCTGTTGACGCGAGCGCATCGGCAACACCAATCTCCCAGGCAGGATTACCTGCCTGCCCAGTCACGCCATAGTGACGCACCGGCACCTGTTGTTGGGATAAGTTCTCTGCCTGCCCAGTAAGCTCAGCTTGTTGGGGCGAGGCATGCGTATCCCCGTCCAGCCGTTCGGCTTGCGGGGATGAGTTTTCGGGCTCAGCAGCAAAGGCAAAGGCTTGGCTTTGCCACGTGCTGTTGG
>JAIRPS010000159.1 GCA_031256885.1 Bifidobacteriaceae bacterium
CAAGATCAGTGACCTCTTCAATGACTGGCTGGTCACCAAATTGCCGCTCAAAACCGAGTGCCTGATCAACCGCTTGCGCACTGTGCGGCAAGTAGGGAGCCAGTAAACGATTACAGTCAGCTACCGCTTGAGCGGCCACTGCTAAGACTTCGTTCATGCGCTGACGTGCGGCATCATCGCCTTTCGCTAACTGCCAGGGGGCGGTTTCTGCTAAGTAGCGGTTGACTTCACCAACTGTGCGCATGGCCGCTTGAATGCCGGCGCGTTGACGGTTAGCTTGGATGGCTTGGCCAACTTCAGTAAAAGCGGCCCTGACAGTTGTGCTGAGGGCCTGGTCAATTGGTTGGGGCACTGCTGGCGGAGCCGGTAATGAACCAATATTGCGGTGAATCAGGTTAACAGTACGGTTTACCAAATTTCCCCAACCGGCTACTAGTTCGTCATTAGTGCGCCGTTTAAACTCAGCCCAAGTGAAATCGGCATCCTGTGTTTCGGGTCCAGCCACAGCCACAAAATACCGTAAAGCATCCGGCTGGTAACGTGCCAGCATGTCGCGCACATGAATAACCACACCGCGTGAGGTGGAAAATTGTTTACCTTCCATGGTCAAATACTCAGATGAAACCACTTCGGTTGGCAGGTTCAAATTACCGTAAAGGCCAACCAGACCCCCCTGTAGCCCATTACCGTTGTGCGCCAGTAACTCGGCCGGCCAAATCTGTGAATGGAATGTAATATTGTCTTTACCCATAAAATAATACGACTCGGCTGCTGGATCGTTCCACCAACACTGCCATAGCTCAGCATCGGGGGCTTGTCCGCTAGCTAGGGCGCGGCGCCTGGCCCACTCAATCGATGCTGATAAATACCCAACTACTGCATCGAACCAAACATAAATTCGCTTGTTATTGTTGTCTTGCCAGCCGTCTAACGGAATGGGAATACCCCAATCAATGTCGCGTGTCATGGCGCGCGGACGGACATCGTCAAGGAGATTAAGCGAGAAATTGAGCACATTAGAACGCCAATTTTGGCGAGTTTTCAGCCAGGTGGCTAAAGCGTTAGCCAAGGCAGGTAAATCTAGGAACAGGTGTTCCGATTCAACGAACTTGGGTGTTTCACCGTTAATGCGCGAACGAGGATTAATTAGATCAACTGGGTCAAGCTGGTTGCCGCAATTGTCGCATTGGTCGCCGCGGGCATTATCAAAGCCGCACAGTGGACAAGTTCCTTCAATAAAACGATCAGGCAGGGTTCGGCCAGTTGACGGCGAAATTGCGCCCTGGGTTTTTTGAGCAACCAAGTAGCCGTTGCGGTGAACCGCTTTGAACATTTCTTGAACCACGGTGTAATGGTTGCGCGTGGTAGTGCGGGTGAACAGGTCATAGGCTAAACCAAGTTGATGCAGATCCTCAACGATTACACGGTTGTAGCGGTCAGCGAGCGCCTGCGGACTGACTTGTTGTTCTTCAGCCTGCACCAAAATGGGTGTGCCGTGTTCGTCTGTTCCGGAAACCATCAAAACCTGATGCCCAGCCATACGCATGTGGCGTGAGAACACGTCGGAGGGAATGCCAAAGCCGGCAACATGGCCAATGTGACGAGGGCCATTGGCGTAAGGCCAGGCCACTGCAGACAAGATACGAGTCATGTGACCAGTCTAAAGCGCTGTGCTCAGTCTGCGGCAGACAGCGGACTCGGTGCCGGCCTGCGGCAGACTATTCAATTGAACAAAGTGGTGTACCTGCTGGCACTACCGAGCCAACCGTGGCTGTGAGGTTTTGCACAACTCCGGCACGCGGTGCGGTGATCGGTTGCTCCATTTTCATGGCTTCCAAAACCAGCAAAAGCTCACCTTGCTCAACGGTTTGCCCTTCGCTGACCGCTAAACGAACAATCGTGCCTTGCATTGGTGCTGTGATGCTGCCGCTACCAACAGCGGGGGCTGGGCGGACGCTGCGGCGCGGCGGGCGGCGAGCCGGCGCAACCGCAGCGTTGGCCAGTGAACTGGGCACCAAGACTTCAAACCGTTTGCCAGCCACTTCAACAACCAGATGCTCAGTTGCAAGCTCTGGTAGGGCAGAGCCAACGGTTTGCGCTTGCTGAATGGTTGGCAGCCCGGGCGCTTTGGTGAGGACCATCTGACGGTACCGGGGGGCAAAAGACTCTTCAATCCACCGAGTGTGTAGCTGGCTCGGATCGGTGAACTCCACCTGGTCTAATAAGGTGCGCAGAAAATGGGTGACAGTGGCCGGGCCTGCCACGATTGTTTCATCAAGGGCTCGTCTGGCCCGTGCCAAAGCATTAGCCCGGTTGCTTCCACGCACAATCACTTTGCCAATCAGCGAATCGAACGAACCGCTCAGTGCCATGTTCGTGTCGTACCCAAAATCGCAGCGCACGCCCGGCCCGCCGGGCAACTGTAACTGGCTGATCACAGCCGGACTGGGCATGAAATCAGCCATTGGGTCCTCGCCGTTGATGCGTAGTTCAATCGCATGACCAGTTGCTTCAACTGTTTGATAACCGAGAGCTTGACCGTTAGCAATCCGTAATTGCTCACCGACCAGGTCAATTCCGGTGATCTCTTCGGTGACGGGGTGTTCAACTTGCAGTCTGGTGTTGACTTCAAGGAAGGCAAAACGCCAGCCATCCCAGTGTTCCGGCAAACCATCTGCTCTGCCAGCAGCCCTGTGGTGAGCTACGGCATCGTCCTTGTAAACCAAAAATTCACAGGTGGCTGCACCAAGGTAGCTGGCTTGACTAAGAATTGACCGCGAACATTGGGCTAAAGCCTGGCCAAGACCGGGCGGGAGATCAGCGGCGGGGGCTTCCTCAACCAGTTTTTGGTGGCGACGCTGTAAGGTGCAATCACGGGTGGACAGTACCGCAACAGTGCCCTGAGAATCCACCAAACATTGCGTTTCAATGTGCCGGCTGGTTTCAAGATACCGCTCAATGAAGCATTCGCCCTGGCCAAAACTGGCGCGTGCTTCGCTGCTGGCAGCGGTGAAAGCCTGGTCAATCTGCTCCTTCTGCCGCACCACGCGCATACCTCGCCCACCGCCGCCGTGGGCGGCTTTGATAATCAGCGGGAAACCATGCTCTGCAGCGAATTGGTGTACCTGATCAACGTCACTGGTTGGCAGAT
>JAIRPS010000228.1 GCA_031256885.1 Bifidobacteriaceae bacterium
GGTGTATTTAGCGCGTGTGCTTTTCCCCAAACGACCAGCTTTGTCGGTAGTGGCGGCGGCTTGTGCCGGGTTGGTGCAATCGGCACCGTCTTCACTGGTTAGCTTATTCCCCAATGCGATTGGCTTGGCCTTAGTGCCAGCATTGTTGGGCTGGTCAGTGCAGTTAGCTCGGGTGGTGAAGCTGCGACGAAGCGGACGTGGGGCGCGCGGTTTGCTGCTCTTGGGTGCCTTGGCGGGTGCCTGTTTGGCTCATCCCAATTTGCTGTTTAGTTATATTGCGGTGGCTTGGCCGGTGGCACTGTTTGTGCTGCGGGTGGCAACGCGGCGCGCTTGGCGAAGAGGTTGGCATGTGGCCACTGTGTTGGGTTGGTGCGGTTTGCTGCTGGTAACTGGTGTGATGGCGGTTGCGTTGATGGTTTTACCTGTATTTCAAGCAACTTTTGGTTACGAAGGTTGGGAAGACCCGCAGGGTATTGGTTTAGCTTTGGCAGGCGGCTTGGCTGATGCCACCTCTTTGCTGTTACGGGGAATTAATCCGCTGTGGGCTGTGGCAGTAGTTACTGGTGCTGTGACAGTGTTGCGGTCGGGACGGCGGCGTTGGTTGGTTATGTCATGGGCAACCGTGTTGCTGCTCTATGTACTGGCGGCGACCCGTGCTCCCGGTTCAGCTTGGTTGACTGGCGCATGGTATGGCGAACGTCAACGACTTGGTGTACTGATTACTGTGACCGGTAGTTGCTTGGCGGGTGTGGGACTGATTCGTGTGGTGAAGTGGTGGTTAGGCAGTGCAGCGTCGGTTAGCGCAGGTGGTGTTGTCAGCCAGTTGCGCAACCGGACTGCGGCATGGCGGGCTGCCCTAGTAGCGGCACTGGCCGCCTGTGGTTTGTTGATTGGTGTTCTGGTCTTAGACCGGCCTAGCCGCATCGCTGACCAGGGATACCGCCTGATTTCAGACCAGACTGAGCCACGTTTAGTAAATGCTCAGGAATGGACAATGATCCAGCGATTGGCTGGTCGGCTGGAGCCTGATGGTGTGGTTTTGGGTAATCCCGCTAATGGCTCTGAGTTACTGTATGCAACCATTGGTCAACCGGTAGTTTTTCCGCACCTATCTGGTGTTTGGGATGACAAACAACTGCTAGTTGCTGAGCATTTGGACCAGGTGGGCAGTGATCCAGCTGTTTGCCGGGCTTTGGACGCACTGTCGGTGCGCTACATTTACGCAGACCCGGTTGTGTACTATGACGTTTCTGATTTTTCCGCCCTTGACCAGGCGATAGATCGGTTGCCGGAGGGTTTTGTGAAGCCGTTAGCAACTGCTGGCGGTGCAACGATTTATGAGATTGTTGGCTGTCCGTAAGTATTTTTACTCATCTATCCATATGCCCCCACCCGTATTAACGTAGTAGTACTCATGCAATATGCTGAAAAAATCCTGAATGTTATGTGAATAGATTTCTAATAGTGCTGGTCAAAGCCGGGCAACTGTGACTACAAGCGCAAATTCGCTATATCACAGAGCGGTCGGTAACCGCATTATGTGAAAGGTGAAGATACTCACCTGGGTATGCTCAATCACGCAGACATTCAGCAGTACCGATGCGGCGAGCCCCCCAAGCCAATTCGGGGCGCGAGAGGTACTACAGGAAAGAGATGTCTTCTCATGAACGACTCAAGCAGTACAGGGCTTCCCACTTGGGAGGAATTGTTCACCGAGTTCTCCGGGCCGGTATACCGTCACGCCTACCGCCTGACTGGCAACGCGCCAGACGCTGAGGACCTCGCCCAAGATGTCTTTGTGCGCGTTTTTCGATCAATAACCACCTTCCGAGCAGGCTCACTCGGCGCATGGGTACACCAGATCACCACCAATCTGCACCTCGATAGAGTGCGCCATGCTGCCCGCATCCGGTTCACCCCAATTGGTGAAGAAACCATGGAAGTAGCTGATCCGCGCTGCGAACCCGAACCGGTTTACGACGCCACGCATTTCAGTGCCGATGTCCAAGCAGCCCTGGCGCAGCTACCCCCAGACACTCGCCGAGCTTTGCTGCTCAGCGAAGTAGGCGGCTACAGCTATGAGCAAATCGCTCAACAGCTAGGTGTCAAAGAAGGCACCGTGGCATCAAGAATCCACCGGGCACGGGCACGCCTGCGACAGTCACTGGCGCACCGAGCACCGCAACTGGTTACTGCAAACGCTCAACCAGCCGAACACGCTGAACTGGTGAGCACGCCGACCCAGCCCCTCAAACTACCCAAACTAACGCGGCTGCCCAACCAAAAATCCTGGTCCACCCAACTGCCAGGCCGTTGCGTTGGCTGCTTGCCAGGCCCGCAACGGTCCACCCGCCCCAAAGTTCGCCAAGCCAAGCCAAGCCGCACACCACGCGAACCAGTTAGGCCCGAGCCCGGCCATCCCGGCAAACCACGCCCCAGCACTGATGTACCAGTGCGCAAAGCGAGCATGCGTCATCGGCGCAATTATTTAGCGCTTGAACCACAACTCACCACCGGTCAAATCGCGCGCGTCCGCCGCGCAGCCCACCGCCCAGCTGGTGCTCACCTCAATGCTTTGCCCGCCAACCTCCTGCCAGCGGTCAGTGGGCGGGTGAACGCGCCGCCAGAAGCATCCCGTCGCCGACCGGCACCATGCTGAGTTGCAGATCATCCCGAGCCCGCAGTTTGCGGCCAAGCTCGCGGATAGCCACCGTGCTGGGGTCACGGCGAGCCGGGTCAGGCACGCGCCCAAAACCATAAGCACCATCAATCGCCAGCAAGCCACCGGGCCGCAAAATGCGCAAACAATCATCCAAGCAGTTACCCACCGGCCAGGCTGTGGCAGTGAAACGAACCAGGTCATAAGCTGAATCTGTCAAACGTGGCAAAACTGACTCAGGCGATGAGTTGATCAAACGAGTGGCGTTTGGGCTGATACCAAAATCAGCAAAAGCCTGGCGAGCAGCAACCTGATGTTCAGCTTCGGCATCGATTGATGTCAACACACCACCGGGAGCTAGCCCAGCTAACACCGCCAAAGCCGCCACGCCACTACCGGTCCCAATCTCCACTGCTTGGCGAGTTTGACTAGCCGCTGTAACTACTGTCAAAAGGCGGCAAGCGCCAGCTGAGGGAACGCAAACACCCAGTTCAGCTGCGCGGTCGCGGGCGCGAGCGACCGCTTTGGGGTCCACCAAAAACTCTTCAGCAAAAGCCCAATTGGTGCTAAAGTCGCAGGTTGCGCTGTTGAGCCGCTGGTCTTCCACCATATTTGTTCCGGCACGGTGTGGTGTCATGCCCTGATGCTAGCCGGGTCAGGCTGCCCAAACCAGGCGACACACGCAAGAAGCCTCACCAAAAAATTTTTCGAGCAGATTTGATAAAAAATTGCCCCAACCAATGTTGCGCGGGTACCCGGGGGAGTATAGTGATCACTGAAGTTAACCGGCATCCACCAGCGCCGCCCCACGCGGAGGGATGACCGCCAGGTCTTGTGCCTGACGGTTGGCAGAAATGAGATGTCAATGCAAGCAGATAACAGCTCAGCAGGCCGCATTCAGCTAGCTGCTGCACCAGAGCAAACCGATAGTCCCGACTTGACGTGGGATGGCGTAGTCCGCAGTCAAGCTAGTCGGGTGTACCGTTTGGCTTACCGCCTGACCGGCAATGTGCACGATGCCGAAGACCTCACCCAAGAGACCTTCATACGGGTTTTCCGGTCACTTGACGGTTTTCAGCCCGGCTCGCTCGACGGTTGGGTGCACCGAATAACCGTCAACCTGTATCTTGACCAGATGCGTCACCAGGCTCGCTTACGCATGGGCACCTTAGGTGACGAAGCCGAGTGGCTGGCCGACCCAATTGGTGGTCCAGAAAACCTGCTCGACTGGTCGCAATTAGATTCCGATGTCGAACAAGCGCTCGCCGCTTTACCGCCAGATTTCCGGGTGGCTGTGGTGTTATGCGACATTGAGGGTTATAGCTATGACGAGATTGCTGAGGCGACCGGTGTTAGGGCTGGCACAGTTGCTTCGCGGATTCACCGTGGCCGCTGCTTATTGCGGGCCAGCTTGGCGCACCGTGACCCGCGCCTCAACCATCAGTCAAGCAGTCAGCCCAGCGGCGGCCAGTTGACTATGAAAGGTGAAGTGGTGTGACTGCTGACCATTTGGGTGAGCGGGCTGGCGCTTTTGCCGATGGCGTGCTTGACCCTGAAACAATGGCGCGGGCTTGGGCTCATTACCGTGCTTGCGCACTGTGCCGTGACATGGTTGAAGGGCAACGGGCGGTTCGTGGCCAATTGCGTCGCCTCAAAGGTGCCGGACACATTCCGCCAGATGTGCTCAACGCTTTGTTCGCCATCGGCAGTAAAACAGCCACTGCCAGCCAAGCCACCTTGGTGTCTGATAAAGCAACCGTCAGCACAACCCTAACTGCCATCACCCTGCCGGAAGCTGCGGTTTTACCTGGCCGTCCAACTGCACGGCAGATTCATCGCAGCAAAACCGGGCCAATTCGTCCACCAGTTCGCCGCGTGACGAAACGTCGCCACCTGGCGCGCCGGCATCCGGGGTTTTTCACGGCAGGGCTCGCGGCCTTGCTAACTACCGGTTTCCTGACCAGCTTATGGGTGGTTGGGGGAAGCGCTGAAGATGGGCGTGAACTGATCACTCAAGTGCGAGCCCAAGCGCTCGCCATCGGCAAAACCTCCCAAATTGAGCCGGTTAGTGAGGTCACTGAACAGGTTGGCCAATCGCAAGCTGTGCTTGAATGGATGCGCCAAGTTGGCTGGTCAGCCCCGCATTCTCTGCCGCCAGGTTTCACCATTCGCTCGGCTGAACAAGGAACTTGGAACGGGCATCAGTATGTTTCCATGGCGGTCGATAGTCCAACCGGTTTGATTGTGATGACGGGGCGTCGTTCCGATTTAGACACAGCCAACCTGGGCGGTTTAACGCCACGCCAGATCGGTGGGCGAACAGTCTATGTTGATGAAAGCGATGGTCGTTTAGCTTGCGTTTGGCAGGTTGGTAACGACATGGTGGCGGTTGTGTCTGATGCCACCACTGCTTCGCTAGCAGAACTGATCGCCGTCACCCCACTGGCGCATGCTGGCTCGTTTAGTTCCCGGATTGCCCGTGGCTGGGAGTCGGTACGCACACTAGTTGGCGGCTCTTGACAAGGTGACAGCCCACCGAATCGGGCAATTGGGAAAATAATTGCCAAAAGGTGGGGGGAATCACTCAAAGGTTTGGTGCAGCACAAGACTGCTTTGACATAGGATGACCAAGTGACGAGAATTATTTTGGCTGAAGACGATACCGCCATCGCCGAACCGTTGTCGCGGGCTTTGAGCCGTGAAGGCTACCAGGTGATTGTTCATGGCACTGGCCAGGGGGCATGCGACACCGTAGCTGACGGTGATCTGGTGATCCTCGATTTAGGCTTACCAGACATGGACGGCCTTGATGTGGCGCGTAGCATCCGCAGCCGTGAACTAGCTGTACCTATCCTCATTTTGACGGCGCGGGCCGATGAAGTTGACACGGTTGTGGGGCTTGACGCGGGCGCTGACGATTATGTGACCAAACCATTTCGTTTAGCTGAGTTACTTGCCCGCGTGCGGGCCTTGCTGCGGCGAACTGGCACGGAGAACAGCGAAGATGAGTTAGCTGTACAAGACTTACAAATCGACATTGGTGCGCGGCGAGCATTTGTGGGGCAACGTGAACTGCATTTGACTGCGCGGGAGTTTGACCTGCTGAGAGTATTGGCGCGTTCAGCTGGCCAAGTAGTCAACCGCGAAATCTTGATGCGGGAAGTTTGGGGTACTGATCCGTCAGGTTCAACCAAAACGCTTGACATGCATGTTTCCTGGTTGCGGCGCAAACTTGGTGATGATCCAAACTCACCGCGTTACATTGCCACCGTGCGTGGTTTGGGCTTCCGGCTCGAAACCGCCTAAGTTCACCGACCCGCGGCGATGGACCGACGATTACGCCTGGCCACCATGGTCGCCGTTTTTGTGGCGTTGGCCTTACTCGGTGTTCCATGCGCCGTTTTTGCGAGCCAAACCAGCCAACGCGCAACTTTGCAAGAGGTTGACTCGCGTTGCGAACGGGCTGCCAGCTTTGTTGACTCGGCTGCCAACGTTGATTTAGAAGTAACCGCCAATAACCTGGACCGTTTTACTGGTCGCAGCGCGCGCGGGCCGTCCGCCCACATTACAGTCACACGCCAGCATGCTGTGCTGGCTGAAGCCGGACCAAGCCTCAAAGAACCATTGCGCGAGGAATATTTTCCAACCTCGAGTGGCGCATTGGTGACTTGCCAGGTTTCTTGGTGGGCGGTCCAAGCCAACGCCTTACCAGCGGTTGGTTTGGTGGTTTTAGCTGGGGTGGTAGCGCTCATTGCGGCTGCTTTGGTGGCTCGGTATCAAGCCAGCCGTTTATCAAAACCTTTGCTCTATTTAGCGGCTTCCGCTGAACAGCTGGGGGCTGGCCGGGTGCGACCGCAACTGAAACCTTCCGGCATTGAGGAAATCGATTTGGTGGCGGACGAGTTGGCGCGCTCGGCTGACCGAATGGCGCGGCGTTTAGCGGCAGAGCGACAGTTTGCGGCCGACGCTTCACACCAACTGCGCACGCCTTTAACCGCTTTGTCAATGCGTTTGGAAGAGATTGAACTGCTCACTGATTCGGCTGAAGTGCTTGAAGAAGCCCGTTTGAGTTTGGAACAAATTGAACGGCTCAGCTCAACCATTAATGAACTATTGGGCCGTTCTTCCCGCGAAGGTCAATCAGAAGCTTTGGAGGCGTTACGCCTGGTTGATATTACCGATCAGCAGGCCACCGAATGGCAGCCGCCGTTTGCTGCCGCCCAACGCCCACTCAAGTTTGATGTACCTAATGATCTCGGCGTGCTGGCCACGCCAGGAGCGTTGTCGCAGGTGATTGCCACTTTGTTGGAGAATTCACTGAAACACGGTGGCGGTACCACAACCGTCCAAGCCAGTAAATCGGCTGGCGGTGTGTCAATTCAGGTGGCGGATGAAGGCGCTGGGGTGAGCGATGAGTTAGCTCCCCACATTTTTGAACGTCACGTCACATCCGGCGGCGGCACCGGTTTAGGTTTAGCTTTAGCCCGTGACCTAGCAGCGCACGATGGCGGTCGGCTGGAACTAGCACAACGTCGCCCAGCCGTTTTTCGGCTATTCCTGCGCGCCGCCCCGCCAGCGGAGTTACCGCCTGGCGAAGTGGTTGAGCTGGGTTAGTAACTGTTGCTCAGTCGGTTCGTGTTTGGGAAGTCGCAACTTGCTGTGCCCAGCTGGGCTCGGGCGCTACTGTTTAGTGGTTTGGCTCTGACCAGTGAAAATGACAAACTTGTAGCAGAAGTAACGGAAAATAGTGCCCAAGCCAACGCCAATCAGGTTGCGGGCAATATTGTCTGCTAGGGCGGTGTGGTTATCAAAAACCCATCGGCTGAGGTATAAACAACCTTGGGCTATGCCTACACCAATCAGATTGACTGCCAGAAAGGCAAGGAACTCTTTGCCACGATTAGTGCTGCGTTTTTGGCGAAAAGTCCACAAACGGTTACCCAACCAGGCCACAATGATTGAGGCAAGACCAGACAAGATACCGCCGCGTACCGGTTGATCAGCAAACAAATGGCCCGGCCCAAACACCAGCAGGTTATAACCGCCAGCATCAACCACGTAAGCTACAGCGCCAACGGCACCAAACTTGACCAGTTCAACCAGCCAAGCAACCAGGGCGCTGCGCGAATGCGGTAGGCGGAGATTCACCCGGCAAGCCTAGCGGCTAGTTTGTCGGCTTTGGCAAGCGCCTGCTGTTTCATCTCGGCTTGAACCTGCTTAATCCGTTCACGCAAACCGCTCTGCGGGTTACCGGCTGCCAGAATGCGCGCAGCCAGTAAACCAGCGTTACGGGCACCGCCAATACTGACGGTGGCAACCGGAACCCCAGCCGGCATTTGGACAATCGACAGCAACGAATCCAGGCCATCCAGTGTTTTCAAGGCAACCGGCACACCAATCACCGGTAGTTCGGTAACCGCCGCTAACATGCCAGGCAAAGCAGCCGCGCCGCCAGCACCAGCAATGATTACGCCAAGTCCACGAGCAGCCGCTTGCCGGCCGTAATCAATCGTTTCATCAGGCATGCGATGGGCGGAAATGACCTGCACCTCGTAGCCAATCGCCAACTCAGCCAGTGCTTGACCGGCTGCTTCCATCACCGGCCAGTCCGAGTCTGACCCCATCACAATGCCAACTTGGCAGCTCATTTTGCATCTCCTTCACGGTTGTTGCCGAGCGACCAAGTTAGCAGGTTTTGTCTAGGTTGTGACTGGGTCACAACAGGGATAGGTGACCACGCGCACCAGGGCCAGGCGTTTTAGATGCCATATCTGCGTCACAACAGGGGCATACCTCAACTTTGCGCGGGATTTGTTCCCTAAAATCGGCCAAATCGGGAACAAATCCCGCGTAAAGTTGAGGTACCCGCCGGGAAAGGGCGGTACAGAACCCTCCGGAACAGGTCAACGTGCTGTTTACGTGATGTTGTTTGGTTGACAGGTGTGTTTATACTCGCTAACCTGGGGGTTCACTTGACCAACTAACCAACAAGCAGCCCCCTGCGGTGTGTTTATACTCGCTAACCTGGGGGTTCACTTGGCTGGGACTGTTTGTTGGTTCAGATGGTCTGTGGCTGGGTGTTCTAACTGTTAGGGAAGCTTTGGCCCCTTATAGACTTGGGGAACAGGTCTTTAAGGGGACCTGGCTTGGTTCCGCGCCTCATCTCTTTTGCGGTGTTCCGGTGGGAGAGGGGGGTATGGGCTTCCCATGACCAGAAAGGATCGCGATGAAACGATTCGGAGTTGTCCTGGCTTGCTTGGCAGCAGCAGCCAGCTCGGGATTTGTTGCTGCCACAGCACCAGCTGGTGCTGATGATGCAAGCACCGCTCCTCAACCGTCTGCCACTGCAGCGACTGCGAGCGTTGTTGGTCCGCAGTTGCGGATTATGCCGGTGGAGACCGGTTTTTACGGGGTAGTTGTTGACCAGTTCGGTGATCCGTTTGCGGATGTTGCGGTGCGGGCGGTTGAGTTGGTGTCCACCGTGTCTGGTGATGACTTGGCTGAGCTTGAGCCTGGTTCGGTTGAGTGGCTGGATCAGTGTGAGCTTGAGGATGTTGCCACAACTGTGACTGATTCTGCTGGCGGTTTTGAGTTGTCTAATTTGCCGCAGGCTTGGTATGTCGTTGCGGTTGATACTGACCAGACGGTTTCACTTTACGCCCCTGGGGTGCAGTTTTTTGATGAGGCCAGCGTTGTTGAGCTCACATACACTGGTGATTGGCAAGACATTGGGGCCATCACCATTGACACTGAACAGTTCGCTCCTGAACCGGTTGATGAGAATAATCTGGGTAGCGGCAGCACTCTGCCCGGTGATGCTGGTGTTGAAGATGCGGCTGATCTAGCAGACCCCACAGCGGAAAGTCCCACCAACACCCCTACCCAACCAGCTCCCGCTGCGGTCAATTCCACTGGGTGTCTTGTTTTCTCACGCGGCGATGACGCCCACATTTCAACAGCGCCTGGATCGAGAACTGCTTCCAGATATGCGTTATGGGGTTATACAGAGCAGAAGTACTTGAGTTGTGGGTGACCAATGGCTGAAACAGTTGTGCCGCGACGTGTTGTTCGCATTTGCAGATTAAATACTCGTACTGTTATCCATCACTTCAGGCATTGGACCAGCAACAGCATTGGTATTGCTGAGTATGTTCAGCTCAGTGATGGTAGGCGGGTTCTTTTCCGGGATGATCGTGGGTTTGGGCTCATTTTGGAATCGGATTTGCCGCTCTACAGCGATTTGCCATACATGCCGCCTGTGACTACGCCTGCTGATGTGATTGAGACTGCGCGGAATATTATTTTTCCTGAGAGCGCGGATGGTTTGGCTGGTCCTCGTGATGTGGTGTGGTTTTGGGCTCCGGCTATGGCGGCTTTGGCTGAGGCGGGTGTGGATGTTAGTGCTGGGCAGTTGTCGGTGTTGCCGTTGGATGTGGAACTGACTGCGGAACTGTTGGCAGCTTTAGAGCCAGGCACTGCCTCAGCCGCCGGGTATGCTGATGCGGATAGAACGGACTGATGGTGTTCAGTTCCATGGTTTGATGTGATGGCGCTGGTCAGGTAGCCTGTTGTTGCCGTCTGTGATTGAGGAGGGAGAGAAAGTGAACCGATTAGCTGCTGATCACGCTGCAGGGGAGAGGATTGGCTGCCATGGTTGGCGTTTGACATGGTTGCTCAGTTTTGCGCTGCTTGCTTTTTTGGGGGGATGCTCATCAGGGGCTGACCAGCCTCCGGAAGGTGACGATCACACGGTGGCTGCAACAACAGCCTGGGATGCTGGTTTGCGCTGGGCTTGCTATCATCAAAGCGGTGATGGATCGGACACTGCTTTACTCAGAGGTCGTTTGAGTTCCCGCAACGGCTGTTTGGTTGTTGAAGACGACGAGCTCGGTCGAATCGTTTTACCGGTATTGCCGGACGATAAGGTTTCTTTCAACAGCCGTTCACTGCAATTGCGGATTGGCGATCAGGCTCGTCGAGTTGGCTCGGTTGTTTCGTTTGGCGGTGGATACACAGACAACCTGCGAGGAGTTGAAGGCACAGATTTGGCAGGTTGCGTTGAGCAGGCTGAATCTGTGTTCCTGGTTGGTATGATCAAGTGATCCCAGTGCTTTTACAGCATTTTACCTGGTAACTGCCAATGAATTGTTTTGGTGAAGTGGTTGACAGGTGTTGTTTGCGTCCACTAACGTGGGGGCACTTGACTTGGACCGTTCGTTTGTTCGGGTGGTTTTGGTTGAGTGTTACTACTCATTTCGGGTAGCTTTGGCCCCTTATAGACTTGGGGAACAGGTCTTTACGGGGACCCCGATT
>JAIRPS010000009.1 GCA_031256885.1 Bifidobacteriaceae bacterium
GGTTTGAACTGGCACCGCCCCACCCGCGACCTGGCCTGGGGTACTGCCCTGGCCGCCGGCATTGGTTTGCCTGGCCTGGCTTTTTACTGGCTTGGGCGACGCTTAGGTATCACTGTTCATATTGAAACATCAACTTTGCACAAGCTTTGGTGGACTGTACCTGTTCTGATCATGGTCGCAATCACCAACGGTCTGCTAGAAGAAGTGATTGTTGTTGCTTACCTGGTGCAACGACTTGAAGAACGGGGTTGGGCGATTGTTTGGATAGTGGTGACCAGCGCTGTGCTGCGCGGCACGTACCACCTTTACCAAGGCTTTGGACCTTTTATTGGCAATGCCGTAATGGGTGTGGTAATGATTTGGTGGTACCGCCGGCATCGGCGCGTCGCACCGCTAGTGATTGCCCATAGCTTGCTCGACATAGTCGCATTCATTGGCCCTTCCCTAGTCCCCACCGCCTGGCTTGGTTGAGCCGAGACCAGTTGGCGGCGGATGTAAGCCCGGCAAAGCCGAAGCAGCAACACCCATTTAGAGTGGCCAATCCGTAGAATCAGCGAGTGATAGGCAGACGAGTGGCCACAACGGGCGAAACGACGGTCAATGGCGTGACCGTCGTTGACGCACCCGAAGGGCGGGTTCGCCAGGCAAGAGACGGAATCGGCATTGTTATCACGCTGATCAGCATTGGGGTGGTGCTGGGTCTGGCAGTTTTTGCTCAACAAACCACTGCTGGAGTAACAGCGGATGTGCAATCAATCACAGCCGTGTTGCGTTCCATTTTCCAAGCTGTGGTCACCGTACTAATGAACTTAGCAACCATTGTGATGCCCGGCATTGTGCTGATTGACATGCTGATACGCCGGCAAATCCGCTTAGCCATTGATGGTGCGGTAACCGCACTGGCTGGTTACGGTTTGGCTTGGGGTTTAGCGTTGCTGGCACGCCCGCTATCTGACACTGCGATGGTGGCTGGCTTAACCGTTGGCAACAGCACCACATTGGCTATCCCGCCGCTTGCCGTGGCCACTGCTGCCCTGCTGACCAGTGTTGGGCCGCGCTCCCGCCGTTCAGTTTTGACGGTTGCCTGGAATTTGTTGGGCACTGCACTGGTCACAGACGTTTTAACCAGCCGAGCATCCTTGCCAGCGGCCGTGTTGACTGTTTTTTTGGGCCGTCTGATTGGCCAAATATGGCGGTATGCGTTCGGTGTGGCTGCTGAACGGGCGACTCCGCGAACCTTGGTTGAAGCGATTGAACGGGTTGGTATTAGACCTGTCCGAATCGCTCGCGTCCGTGACATTACCGATCCTGAATCACCAACCATCCGTCTTGATGTGCGCGCTTTACGCGGTGCTTTGGACCCGCAAGCGGTTTCTGATTCCACGGCTCGCCTACTTGAACGCCGTGGCGGCAACCGGGTTTATGCAGTGTTTAATCAGCAGGGTGAACGCTGGGATATGGTGGTGCTGGATGCTGACCGGCAGGTGGTTGGTTGGTTGCAGCAAACTTGGCGAACTTTGCGTTTGCGCGGCATGGACCGCCGCTCAGTCACTTCGTTGCGTCAAGCAGCTGAACGGGCTGCATTGCTTAACCATGCGGCAGCTTCAGCTGGCGTGCGCACTCCCCAAATGGTGGGGGTTGGTGAAGCTGGCACCTCAATGATTTTGGTGCAAAGCCACCCGGCGCAGTTGCGCGCATTGCGTGACATGCGCTCAACTGAAATTCTGGACACGGCCTTAGTTGAAATTTGGCAACAGTTGGCTAACGCTCACACTGCTGGCCTAGCCCACCGCGCCATCACCTCAGATTGTGTGCTTTTTGATCCTGACCAGACCACTTGGCTGGTTGGTTGGGAATCCGGCGATGTGGCGTCATCGGATTTAGCGAGACGGCTCGATTTAACCCAGATGCTGGCCACGCTGGCTCTTAAAGTTGGGGCTGTGCGGGCGGTGGCCAGCGCTGCCCAAGTGATTAACCAAACGGAGTTGGCGGCGGTTGCCCCACTGTTGCAAACGATCGCTTTGCCTTCCCAAACACGAGCTGAAGCGCAAGGTCACCGTGAAGTTCTCGAAGCGGTGCGGGAAGCCCTGGTTGACCACCTCCCGCATGCTGCGCAGTCTGAACCTTTCCGGCTGGTTCGCTTCGGTTGGCGCACTGTGCTGCTCGCCACAATTACTATCATTGCGCTTTGGGTTGTGTTAACCCGTATGAACTTTGATGAGATTGTGAAAGCGGTTGGTGAGGCGAACCCATTGTGGATGGCGGTAGCTATGGCTTTTTCACTAGCTACCTACGCGGGGGCGGCGATGGCGATGGTTGGCTTTACCCCAGCCAAGTTACGTTTCCGCGATGTTCTTTTAACGCAGGTTGCGTCAAGTTTTGTGGCATTAGCAGCACCGGCTGGTATGGGGCCTGCTGCCCTCAATTTACGCATGCTGACTAAAAAGAAAGTACCGACATCTTTGGCTGTGGCTACTGTGGCACTAGTTCAAGCAGCCTTGTTTGCTGTTACCATAACCATGTTGGTGGTTATTTCACTGGCTACCGGTGATTCTCGTTTACTTACCCAAGTGCCAGCCACGGCTGTGCTAATAGTAATTGGCGCAATTCTGGCAGTTGGCGCTTTGCTGGCCATTCCCAAAATCCGTTCCTGGGTGTGGGGTAAAATCCAGCCAACCTTTGGCAGCGCCTGGCCGCGATTAGTGTGGGTGCTCGGTCAACCGAAACGTTTAGCACTTGGCTTGGGTGGCCACCTGATTCAATCAATTGGTTATGTATTGGCATTTTGGTCAAGCGTATTGGCTTTTGGTGTGACCAATCTTTCACCGCTAAACATTGCTTTGATTTATTGCCTAGGCAACACCGCCGGTTCTGCTGTGCCCACACCCGGCGGGCTTGGCGCAGTGGAGTTCGCATTAACTACTGGCTTGACTGTAGCCGGGTTAACCACCGGTTTGGCTGCTTCAATAGCTGTGCTTTTCCGCGCCGTCACCTACTGGGCGCGGGTACCATTAGGCTGGATAGCCTGGCGATACCTCCAAAACAAGGATGTTTTCTAAGGCCACCACGTTGCCAATGAATGCCCAAAACTAGTAAGGCAAGCGAACCCTATGGATCAATTTCAAAGCCGCTGGTATACCTGGTGTTTAACATGTTTCACATGAAACGCCACGGGGATCAGTTTCAAAAGCCCCTGGTATACTTGAAGTCGCTGATGATTGAAGCCGCGCATTGCTGGGGATCAGTTTCAAAAGCCCCTGGTATACTTGGCTGGCGAGTTATCCAAACCAGCCGGTCGCTGGGGATCAGTTTCAAAAGCCCCTGGTATACTTGTGCTTTTGGCGATGGCGCTCATGGTCTTGCTGGGGATCAGTTTCAAAAGCCCCTGGTATACTTGATTAGCTGCGCCACTCCTTCCAACTGCGGCTGGGGATCAGTTTCAAAAGCCCCTGGTATACTTGATGTCTAGAGGGTCTTCCCCTAGCGCCTGCTGGGGATCAGTTTCAAAAGCCCCTGGTATACTTGGAAACTTGATGCGTTAGTTCCGGTCAGTGCTGGGGATCAGTTTCAAAAGCCCCTGGTATACTTGTTACGCAAACCCAGAAGTTGACTGTTAGGCTGGGGATCAGTTTCAAAAGCCCCTGGTATACTTGTGCCGCTCTCGCTGAAGCTGAAGAAATGGCTGGGGATCA
>JAIRPS010000024.1 GCA_031256885.1 Bifidobacteriaceae bacterium
CTTGCGCCGCCGGCATTGGCGTGGCAGCCGCCACAAAAGTGAAAGCCACCAGTGTGGCCAGTGCTCGGGCATACCGGGTAAAGCTTGGGACGCGCATTGGTAACCTCCTGCCAATCGACCGCTGCTGGCATTGGCCAGCCCAGTTCAGGCAGCTTGAGCCAACCAGCTCAAAGCTGACTGGAAAAACCCTAGCCCATCCAGGCCGCTGCGTGGTCCGTTAGGGCCATCTGGTCCGTAGCCAATTTCCACAGCATGCTCAGGGTGTGGCATTAAACCGACCACATTGCCAGTCTCATTGCAGATGCCAGCAATTTCTTGGCGGGAACCGTTGGGGTTCCAGTCAAGGTAGCGGAAAACCACGCGCCCTTCAGCTTGCAGTAGATCAAGAGTGTATTGATCGGCCACAAACTGTCCGTCTTGGTTTTTCAAAGGAATGGTGACAGTCTGTCCTTGCCTAAAAGCGTTGGTCCAAGCGGTTTGATTGTTCTCAACGCGCAATGGTTGTTCACGGCAAATGAACCTGCGGTGATCGTTTTTGATCATTGCACCAGGCAGTAGGTGAGTTTCGCAAAGAATCTGAAAACCGTTACAAATCCCTAATACCGGCATACCTCCACAGGCGGCCTGCGCCACCAGTTCCATGACTGGCGCAAACCGGGCAATTGCGCCAGCGCGCAAATAGTCACCGTATGAAAAACCGCCCGGTAACACCACCGCGTCAACATCTGCCAGGCTGTTGCTGGCATGCCATAGCGGCACACCTTCACCGCCAGCCAAGCTGACTGCCCGTAAAGCATCGCGGTCATCCAGCGTGCCCGGGAAAGTTACTACACCAACCCGCCAAGTCATGGCGTTTCCACCCGAATTGAAACCACATCTTCAATCACCGGGTTGGACAGCAAAGCGGCGGCGGCCTGCTCAACCTCAGCTAACCGGGCGGGGCTAGCTTCGGCATCGAGCGTAATCTCAAATCGCTTGCCTTGGCGGACGTCGCTGATGCCGCCAAAACCAAGCCGTGGCAAGGCGGCTGCAACCGCTTTACCTTGCGGGTCAAGGATTTCAGGTTTGAGCATCACATCAACAATTACTTTGGCCATCTGAGCCATTCCTTTCAGTCAAGGTCCCGGCCGGTCAAACGCTGATACGCCTCACGGTAACGTGCGGTGGTTTTGGCTACGACATCGTCGGGAATTGCTGGTGGCGGGGTGTCTTGGTGGGGTGACCAGTTGGATTGCTCAGCCAGCCAGTCACGAATGAACTGTTTGTCAAAACTTGGCTGCGTGCCACCGGGCTGCCAGGCTGCCGCATCCCAAAAACGTGAAGAATCAGGAGTCAACACCTCGTCGCCCAGGGTGATTACGCCGGTTACCGGGTCACGGCCAAACTCAAACTTGGTGTCAGCCAAAATGATGCCGCGATGTCGTGCCAACTCCTCTGCTCTGGTGTATAAAGCGAGGGTGAGGTCGCGCAACTGAGCAGCCACCGGTTCGCCTAAAACCTGGCCGGCCTGCTCAAAAGAAATGTTTTGATCATGCTCACCAATCTCTGCTTTGCTGGCCGGCGTAAATATTGCCTGCTCCAAGCGTGATGCGTCAACCAAACCAAACGGCAGTTGAATGCCGCAAACCGAACTGGTGGTTTTGTATTCCTTGAGACCAGAGCCGGTCAAGTAGCCACGGGCCACGCATTCCACAGGGAACATGTCTAACTGGCGGCAAATCATTGCCCGCCCCTGCACTGCCTGCGGCACTTCAAGCGACACCAGATGGTTGGGCACTACATCACGTAGCTGGTCCAACCACCAAACAGTCAAAGCTGTCAACACCCGCCCCTTATCCGGAATGGGTGTAGGTAACACAACGTCGAACGCTGAAATGCGGTCTGAGGCAACCAGCATCACTGTGTTTGGCAGCATGCTCGGGTTAGCAGGTAAGTAAAGGTCACGCACTTTGCCGGAGGCAACATGCCGCCAACCTGGCAAATCGTCAACAACTGGAACTGGTGGGTTTGGCATGGGTGTGGTCGCATTCGGCACTGCAACAGCAACTGCGGCACTGCCGACTGACTCACTCCCCGAGGTGAGGCCATCTGCTTGATTCACTCCGCCATCCTAGCCAGTGGGACCGTCAGGCCAAAAACGGCCGCTCACCGAAGGCTTGATCATCAACTATTCAATGCCGATTCTCAAACCCCGGGCAAGCCAGCACAGTCAAAGGTAAAAAGGCAGGTGACAGTCGATTTATGAGCAGTCATTAGGGTGTTGTGGCTGCCGCCGAAACCGGCTTTGCGCCCAACCAATTAAGCTCTTAGCGAACTACTGGCAATATCGCGGCGAAAGTGCCCTCCAGGCAAACTGATCTGGTTAATTGCCTGGTAGGCCTGCTGACGAGCCGCCGCCAAAGTATCACCTAAACCAACCACTGACAAAACACGCCCACCTGCCGAAACTAAACGTCCAGCATCATCTAAAGCTGTGCCGGCTTGCAAAACATAGGAGTGTTCACTGGTCGCCTCAGCAATACCACTGATCAACCCGCCAGTTTGTGGCGTATCAGGGTAGTTTGGCGCGGCCAACACCACCGTTACAGCACTACGGTTATCCCACTCTAAACTCGGCTGGCCAGCCAACTGACCGGTTGCCGCAGCCATCAGCAAAGCCGCCAAAGGACTGCGCAAACGCGCCAACACCACTTGTGTTTCAGGATCACCAAACCGCGCATTAAACTCCACCACCCGTAAACCACGGCTCGTCAAAGCCAAGCCGCAGTAAAGCACACCACTAAAAGGTGTACCACGCTGCGCCATCGCCCGCACTGTCGGTTCAGCGATTGACTCAACCACAGCTTTGGTGAGATCACCCGGTGCCCACGGTAAAGGCGAATAGGCTCCCATTCCGCCAGTGTTAGGGCCTTGATCGCCGTCCAGCGCCCGTTTGAAATCCTGTGCCGGAGCCAAAGGCAAAACCGTTTGACCATCGGTAATGCAAAACAGGGAGATCTCTGGACCGTCTAAGAACTCCTCCACAATCACCAAACCGGACTTGTCAAAAACAGCTTGCCCATGCGCCATTGCTGCTGCTTTGTGATCAGTCACAATAACGCCCTTACCAGCCGCTAAACCGTCATCTTTGACCACATATGGTGGCCCGGTTTGGGCTAACGCCGCCGCCAATTCAGCAGCGTTTCTGGCCGGGTATGCAATAGCCGTAGGTACCTTTGCTTGGGCCATTACCGCTTTAGCAAAAGATTTGGAGCCTTCCAACTGGGCGGCGGCGGCTGACGGCCCAAAACAGGCAATGCCGCGCGCCCGCACCGCATCAGCCACCCCAGCCACCAAAGGCACCTCAGGTCCAACCACCACCAAATCAACATCAAGCACTTCCGCTAACTCAGCCACCGCTGCTGGCGCAGCAATGTTCAAGCTGAAACACTTGGCCATCTCAGCAATCCCCGGATTACCGGGTGCCGCCAAGACTTCCGGCTGGGTCGGGTCAAGACACAATGAGCGCACCAGCGCATGTTCCCGCGCGCCCGCTCCAATCACCAGAATTTTCACAAGAGTTCAGCCTAGCGGTCAGCCGGCTGAGGCGGCACCAAACCACCATGCTGCGCAGCGGCAAACCGGCTGCCCAACTCGGTGAAGGTCAACGTTGTGGGGGGTCTCCAGTGGGATCCAGGTATGCGGGCGCTGGTGCGTTGGGTGCAGGTCAAGGTTCAGCGTTCGTCGTGGGTGGCTGATGATTCCGGCATGATTGACAAACCCCGATCCAAACCATCCAATAAAGCCAACTGTTCCGCTGTCAAAACCACTGCCACACTCGCCAAGTTTTGTTGTTGCCGCTGCTGATCAGCCGATTTAGGGATGGCCACAATGTTGTGCTGGCGATGCCAAGCCAACACCACCTGAGCAGTGCTTGCCCCAACCGCTTGAGCAATACCGGTAACAACCGGATCGTTGAGCAGGTTGCTGCGCCCATGGCCAAGCGGTGCCCAAGCCTGCGTCACAATACCTTTAGCCTGGTGATATTGCCGCAGTTCAACTTGGCTGTGATAGGGGTTCAGCTCAATCTGGTTAACCGCCGGAATAATGCCGGTTTCCGCGATCAACCGGTCAAGCTGGCTCGGCAGAAAATTCGATACGCCAATTGACTTGATCAGTCCTTCACGCTGCAGCTCGGCCAGCACTGTAAAGGTGGCAACATTGCGATCAAGCATTGGCAATGGCCAGTGAATCAGTTCCAAATCCAACCAGGTCACACCGAGCGCCGTCAGCGACTGGTCAACCGCCCGGCGAGTCAGTTGGGCGCTTTCCTGGTCACCGCCCCGAATTTTTGAGGTGACTTTGAAAGCCTCGCGCGGTAAACCGCAACCGGCTAAGGCTTGGCCAATCCCCACCTCGTTGGCATAGCGGGTGGCGGTATCGACCAGGCGGTAGCCAGCAGCCAACCCTTGCGCCACCACTTGAGCAGCTTCAGCATTGGTCAAAGGCCAGGTGCCCAAGCCAAGCATGGGCAGTTCGTGGGAGTCGTTGAGCACTACGTTAGGAACAGTCATAACAGTATTGTCCACCCATTACCGACTGTTGGTTCACAAATCCGTTCACAAGATGCGATAATCAGCCTTTGTGACTACTGCAAACCAGTCTGCCAACGCCAACCGGGCGCTGCCCAGCCAGCCGACCATTCCCGTAGTGCCTGAACGTCCGGCTCTTGAAGGCCTTGAAGACCGCTGGGATGCCACTTGGCAAGCCCAAGGCACCTACCGGTTTGTTCGGCCAGCCAGCCGCAAGCAGGTTTACTCGATTGACACTCCGCCACCGACTGTTTCTGGCTCCTTACATGTTGGGCATGTGTTTTCATACACCCACACTGATGTGATTGCCCGCTTCCAGCGGATGCGCGGCCTGTCCGTGTTTTACCCTATGGGCTGGGATGACAACGGTTTGCCCACCGAACGGCGCGTCCAAAACTATTTTGGGGTACGTTGCGATCCGTCGCTGCCGTACCAACCCGACTTCAGCCCACCGCGTCAAGGCGGCGGTGGATCAACTAAAGCAGCAGATGAAGTTCCAATTTCCCGCCGCAATTTTGTTGAGTTATGCGAAAAGCTTTCCGCTGAGGATGAAGTGCATTTTGAGCGGCTTTGGCGTCACCTCGGTTTGTCAGTTGACTGGACTCAGACATCTCAAACAATTGACGATGACGCTCGGGCCACCTCCCAGAAAGCTTTCCTTCGGAATCTGGAACGTGGGGAGGCTTATCAAGCTGAAGCACCAACCATGTGGGATGTCACTTTCCGCACTGCCGTTGCGCAAGCTGAAATGGAAGACCGCGAACGGCCCGGCGCTTACCACCGGGTTGGTTTCCTCTCCGAGCTAACTGGT
>JAIRPS010000029.1 GCA_031256885.1 Bifidobacteriaceae bacterium
CACTATCACCTCCTTGTACATTAACGGCAATGCGGTTGACCCTAACGCCAACTACCAGGTGGCCACTTTGTCATTCTTGGCGGAAGGCGGCGACAACTTCCATGGCTTCAATAACCCGACAGCTTTAGTGAAAACTGGTTTCCTCGATTGGGAAGCTTGGAAAGCCTACCTGGAACAGTCAATTCCACCTGGTCAAGCAGCCATACCTTTCTCACCGATTTTTGCGCGTCCCGGTATTGGTTTGGACAATTTGCCGGCCACTTGGGAAGCTGGCCAAAACGTCAGCTTCACAGTCAACCATTTAGACACTTACTCGCTGGGCAGTCACCAGGTCAACAACCTGACCGTCAGTTTGGGTGGCACTGATCTGGGCTCCTTCCCGGTGACCGCTGGCGCTGCCACCGTCAGCATCAGCCTCCCGGCAAACCTTGGCCCCGCTGAGCTGAAATTTGTGGCCGATGGCGGAAACAACACCACTGCTTTCCTGCCGATCACCATTGTGACGCCAGGCACCAGTCCAACCCCGTCAACTAGCCCAACCGGCTCAGCCTCAAGCAGTCCCAATCCCAGCGGCTCAAGCAGCCAATCAGGCGGTGCTTCAACCCCACCACCAAGCGGTTCAGCTCAACCCACCGGGACAGGTTCGCCATCTGGCTCAATTCAGCCTTCCGGTTCAAGCCAACCTACCGGCACGGGCGGGCCATCCGGCACGGGAGTGCCCACCGGGACAGGCGGGCCTTCCGGCAGCGGTGGAGCTTCCCTGTCAACCGGCGGTGCCAGTTCGTCAGCGACAACCGACCCGGCCAATGATCCAGTCATTTTGGTGAAGGCTGCTCAAACCAAAGTGAGCATTCTCAAAGGTCGTAAAGCAACCGTTGCGGTCAGCGCTGTCAAAGCCAGCGGTGCCAAAGCTGCGGTGACCTACAAGTCAAGCAAACCCAAGGTTGTCAAGGTTGCCAAGAACGGCAAGTTGACCGCGCGGAAAGCCGGCAAGGCAGTCATTACGGTGACCGCAGGCGGCAAGAAAGTATCCATCACCGTGCGGGTGGTGACCAAGAAAGCTAAGGTCAAAGCGGTCAAAGCCAAGGCCCCCAAGCAGGTGAAAGTCGGTCAAATCTTTGGTGTGGCCGGTTCGGTTTCACCAACCAAAGCCACCGCCATAGTTACCTACAAGTCTGCTACCAAGTCTGTGATCAGCATTGATAAAGCAGGTAAAGCTGTGGCTTTGAAAGCTGGTAAATCAAAGATCACTGTCAAAGCTGGTGGCAAACGGAAAACTGTCACCATCACGGTCAAGTAGCTAAACAGCAACCGTTACCTGTGGGGTTTGCATCGCCATCGGCGACGCAAACCCCACAGGTTTATTACCTACTGGGTGTCCAGTAGTTTGCGTGCATCATCAGCCAGACGCTCCAGCCAGGCAGAGGCCTGCAGGCGCAGAGCAGTTAGCTCAGCAAAACTGGCAGCCGGGTCAACTGCCTGAACAACTTCAAGATAGCATTTGACCTTCGGTTCAGTGCCGGAAGGCCGAATAATCAAACGGGAACCAGCCTCAGTCCACAAGGCAATCCCGGCAGTTGGCGGCAAACCGTTAAAACCTTCGGCCAGGTTGACTGTGCGACTGACCGTATTGCCGGCCAGTTCAGTTGGTGGCGCATTGACAATCCGGTCAACTGCGGCAGTCAAATCAGCCGGATTGCTGTAACGCAACGCCACCTGACCGGTCAAATGCAAGCCATGGCGGCGTGCTAAATCGTCAAGCAGTTCAAGCAAAGAACCGCCCGCTGCTTTAGCGCCAGCCGCCAAATCCGCCAAAGCCAAACCAGCCGTGATGCCGTCCTTATCACGCACCAGGTCAGGCCGCACACAATAGCCAATGGCTTCCTCATAACCAAAAACCAGTCCCGGTGTACGGGCAATCCACTTGAAACCAGTCAAGGTTTGAGCAAAAGCCAAACCGTGATGGGTGGCAATTTTTTGCAACAGCATCGACGAAACAATCGAACAAGCCAAAGTGGGGTTTTGGTTATCGGCCGCCAAGGCAGCTGGCTCATAAGCCAAACGGGTCCGCCAAGCCACAGCAACCTGTTCGCCCAGCAAAGCCCCCACCTCATCCCCAGTCAACATGCGCCAGTCACCGAGGCGCGGGTCGAATACTGCTGCCGCGCAACGATCGGCATCGGGATCATGAGCAATCACCAAATCAGCCGCCACCGCGCGGGCTTTCGCTAACGCCAAATCGATTGCCCCCGGCTCCTCCGGGTTAGGGAAAGCGACAGTCGGAAAATCGGGGTCCGGCCGGGCTTGCTCAACCACCGAAACCACGTCAGAAAAACCGGCATCTTCAAAAGCCGCCAAAGCGATTGAACCGCCCACACCATGCATTGCCGTATGGACAATGCGTAAATCGGGGCGCGCCTGGTTGACATCATCACCAAGCGCCACCACCGCCCGGTCAAGGTAGCCGTCAACCGCTGTAGCATCCAACTCACGCCAACCGGTTTGGCTACGCGGCACCAACCGAGCCGGCGGCGCAGCCGCAATCTGCTCAGCAATCAAAGAATCAGCTGGCGGCACAATCTGCACGCCTTCACCAGCATCAGTCGCGGCGCGGCCACCCAAATACACCTTGTAACCATTGTCCGCAGCCGGATTATGTGAAGCAGTCACCATCACACCGGCATCGGCTTTGACCGCCCGCACCGCATGAGCCAACAACGGCGTTGGGCAAGGGCCTGGCAGCAGCCAAGCTCGCCCACCAGCTGCCGTCACCACTTGGGCAGTGTCCAACGCAAACTGGCGTGAACCATGGCGCGCATCAAAACCAATCGCAACCCGGGGTGCTGGGCCGGCCTGTTCAGTCAAATACGCCATCAAACCGGCGGCGGCACGCACCACCACTGCGCGGTTCATGCGGTTTGGTCCCGCCCCCAATTGGCCGCGTAAACCGGCCGTACCGAACTGTAACGACCCCGCAAAACGATCAGTCAACTCCCGTAAAGCCGCTGCCCGTTCCTCCGAATCAACCCAGCCGGGTTTGCCGCGACCGCTCGCCTCGGCACTCAAA
>JAIRPS010000090.1 GCA_031256885.1 Bifidobacteriaceae bacterium
ACCGCATCCAAACTTGCCCTGGTCAGGTTCAAGCCAACCGAACGCCCACTGGCTGCGTCAAAGACTTTGGCTTCGAGGCGGGTAAGCAAACGCAAACTTTGCGCATTGCCTTCAAAACCGCCAATCGCTTGGCAGGCTGAATCAAGCGCCCGTTCCCCGTTATGCCCAAAAGGCGGGTGTCCAATGTCATGAGCCAAACAGGCCGTATCCACCACATCAGGGTCACAGCCAAGCAGTTTGCCGACCTCACGGCCAACTTGCGCAACTTCCAGTGAATGAGTTAAACGAGTGCGCGTGACATCGTCAACCACTCCAGCACCATCCGAACGCCATAAGGTACGCACCTGGGTTTTGGCACCAAGGCGACGTAAAGCAGCCGAATGCACCAACCGCGCGCGGTCACGTTCAAAAGCGGTTCGATCAGGTGATTTAGCCTTCTCTGCAATCCAGCGCTGACGAGCCGAATGGTCGTAGGCGGCAGGCGGAGAACTGGACACCTGATTACTGTAGGCCAATTGGGGCGGGCACCGTGGCACCCCGTTCAGCGCGGGTGCCACTGGGCGGTGTCACACCCGGGCGCCGCTGTTTACTACGGTGGCACCCCATTCAGCGCGGGTGCCGCTGGGCAGTCTCACGCAAACAGCCGCAGCTACGGTGTGATCTGCGCTAAAACCCGCACAGCGGCTGGTATTACCTGGCAACGTAAAGGCAACGGTCCGAGCATTTCGCCATCGGCCATCGCCTGGGGTGGGTGGGCACCGCAAGCTAAATTCGGTTCAATCAGCACCATGCGGCCGCGTACCAGACGCACCGCCGGATGCCCCAGATGCCCGCCCCGGTAAACCTTTGGGAAAACTTTGATCAAACCAAAACGGCTGAGTTGCCCGGCCAGCACCACATCAAGTAAACCGTCATTGAACCGCGCTTGCGGAGCGATACGCATGCCCCCACCAATCGCTTGACCGTTGGCTACAGAAACAAGCGTGCCTGCCAGATCAAAAACCTGATCATCGACCGTCACCCGGTAGCCGAACGTTTTCAAATTGGCAATTTCTTTGCCAAGAGCACGCACATAACGCCCCCGCCCCGACGGCCAGCGCAAACGATTAGTGCGCGCGTTAACGGCCGCATCAAATCCGGCAGACAGCACCCCCGCATACCACATAGCCATTCGGCTATGGACAGCATCTGTGACGTTGACAGCATCAATCGCCGCAATTTGGCCAGTGGTTAAAGCCTGATCAATCTGGGCAACCGCCGATTTTGTATCGCGGATTGGTAAACCGAGGGATCGGGCTATGTCATTGCCGGTTCCCTGAGCGATCACACCCAACGGCAAATTGGTGGTAGCAACCAGGTTCACGCCCAGGTTGACCATGCCGTCACCACCAACCATGATCAAGGCATCCAAACCAGAAAACAGGCCTTGTTTGGCTTGGGCGCGCGCCTGCGCTAAACCTTGTTCGGCTGAAAGGTCAATGACCTCATAACCTAAAGCGCTCAGCAGTTCAACTGCCCGCCCACCTTGGCTGCGTCCGCGTCCCGCCCCGGCAACCGGATTGATCACCACACCTAATCGTTGTTTAGCCATCCCCTAACCTCACTTGGGCTCGATAAAATGTCCGATGACGCAGCTCAACCACGGTTTACCCTTTCCCGTTTAGCTTGGGTTGCAGCATCGGGCATGCGCCAAGCTAATACGGCACTGGCCAGCCAAAACAAACAGCCGGACCACAGTGCCGCTCGAAAACCGAGCGAATCAGCAAGTAATCCGCCAACCAGTGGCGCTGTCAAACCGCCAATATCGGCCATCATTGAAAACCAGGCCACCGCCCGCCCGCCCTGCGGGCCGGCCACATCACCAACTACCGCAGCCGGCGCACTGCCTAAAGTGGCTGAGGCTAAAGCGTAAGCTGCCAATGCGACAGTTAGCGGCACAATTGAGCGGCAGAGCGGTAATAGGCTAAATGCTATAGCTGAGGCAATTGAGCCAAACAAAATTGGGGCGCGTCGCCCCAGCCGGTCAACTATTTGACCTGCTGGCCAAACTGCAATGGCTTGTACGGCAGCAGCGACTGCCATAGCCACTCCTGTCATGCGGGTAGCGGTTTCAGGGTTACTGTAAATGACTTGGGCTACCAATAGTGGCACCAGTGCTGAACGCAGGCCGTGGGAAGTCCAGCCGTGACATAGATTTGCCAGCATTGCGGCTTGGTAGTCACGGTTGCGCATTATTCCCGCTAATGATGTGACAGCTTTGGTGGTTGACTGGTTTGGGTTGCGCGGCAAACGCCGTAACGCTAATGCCACAACAGCAGCTAACACTAATGTGCCGGCGTAGAAGAAAAAAGGTGCTCTCAGCGAAATCGCGGATACTATTCCACCAAGACCTGGACCAGCAATTGCGCCAACTAGAAAACCGCCTTGGTAAAGCGCCACGCTGCGGCCGCGCTGGTTTGGCTGTACTGCACCAAGCAGCAGTGTCATACCGCTCACACTGAACATTGCTGAACCTAGTCCGCCAGCACCGCGTAATACTAATAATTGCCAATAGTTGTCAGCTAACCCAGCTAGTGCACTGGAGGCAGCCACAATCAGTAGACCGCATTCCAACACATTTCTTGGTGTAAAACGCACTGTCCACCGTCCAACCAATGGCGAGCATAGTAACCGCACACCCGCAAAAACCGCTACAACGGCTGATGCCGCAAAATTGGATACCCCAAATTGTTTTGCGAAAGTTGGTAGAACCGGTGCAACAATCCCAAAACCGAGTGCCACTGATAAAGAAATACCAGCCATTATCCACACGGTTATTGGTAAGCGGTTAGCATTCTTCCTCTGATCTGAAGGTTTTACCTGATCAACCGGGGAACTATTGTGCTGATGGCGGTTATTCATAGTACACCAATGCTCGCTTGGCTGCCGCCGCAATAATTGGACGCCAATTAGCAGGTGACAGCAGTTGCACACCCTGCCCATTGCCTAATATCAAATTACGTAACCAGGTTTCGGAGACCACCGGTACTTCAAAAATGACTGAGCCATCTGCGCAGACTGGTGCGCAACGTTGCACAGGCAAAGATTCACTCAACCAAGCCCATTCCGCTTGGCAATGCAGCACCGCCACTTGGTCTGTTTCAGTTTGACTGAAACCAAAACCACTGGAGCGATGCCGGTGCCTGATTTTTTGTTCAGTAACAACAACAGATTGTGGTAGCATTCTGTCAATCCGGAACGTTCTTTCAGCCTGCGCCACACTATCCCATGCCGCTAAATACCATTGCGTCTGATTAGCAAACAGTTCGAGTGGTTCAACATGGCGGTGTGACTGATGATTGTCAATGTTCACATAGTCAAACTCAACCGCCAATTCTTGACGTAACGCTTTGGCCAGCAAACCCATCACGACAGGCGGTGGCGTTGATCCGATTGCAGCGTCAATTACTTGATCA
>JAIRPS010000173.1 GCA_031256885.1 Bifidobacteriaceae bacterium
CACTAGACCAGCTGTGCTCTATGTTCATGGTTGGGTTGACTATTTTTTCCAAACTCATCTGGCCAAGGCAGTGGAGCAACGCGGCTACCGTTTTTATGCGGTTGACCTGCGTGGTTATGGACGTTCAATTGGCCGAAGCGGCAACCATGCGCTACCAAATTACACTTCTGACCTGTCGGTTTATGCTAAGGATCTGGATGCAGCAGCAAAATTTATTGCCCAAGAGGAGGGTCATTCCCGCTTGGTGTTGATGTGTCATTCAACTGGAGGACTGATTGGTCCATTGTGGGCAACGACTCGGCCTGGTCGCTTGGCAGCGATGGTGCTAAATTCCCCCTGGCTGGACCTTAACGAAAACTGGATGATGCGTTTCCCAGTCACCTGGCTGATTGATGTGCTTGGTCGGATCAAACCCTACGGCTCTTTCCCAACTGACCGACCTTTCTACGGTATGGCACTACACCAGTCAACTGGCGGTGAATGGGATTACAACCTGGAGTGGAAACCGAACCAGGGTTTCCCAATCCGCTTTGGATGGTTGCGCGAAATTCGGCGCGCGCATCGCCGTGTGGCGCGCGGACTGCAAGTTGACTGCCCGGTTTTGGTGGCGACATCGGCCAAACGTGGCGACAACCACCATGACCATGCCAATGTGTTGACCACTGATTCGATTCTTGATCCCGCTCAAATGTGGCGACGCGGCAAACGCTTAGGACCGCAGGTGGAGTTCATAAAAATTGCAGGTGGCGCGCATGATTTGGCGCTATCCCCGCAACCAGCCCGTTCGCAGTACCTGACGAGCATGCTTGATTGGTTAGATACAACCATATCCGCCGTTGATGCTGCGCCAACCCAAAACAACAACCGATCTGAGGTGGTTTAGCCATGACCTCGTTACAGCCGGCGCCTGAACTGCTTGGCCGCAGTTGGTTAGGAACCAATGGCCAGGTGCTCAGTTTGACTGATCTGCGCGGCAAAATAGTGCTGCTCGATTTTTGGACATTGTGTTGCATTAACTGTCATCATGTGCTCGATGAGCTTCGCCAACTTGAAGAAAAATTCCCAACAGAGCTGGTAATTATTGGTGTTCACTCGCCAAAGTTTGCGCATGAAGCTGATCCGGCTGCGGTGGCGGCAGCCGTGCAACGCCATGAAATACACCACCCTGTGCTCGATGATCCGCAACTGCGCACCTGGCGAGCATATGGTGCTAGAGCTTGGCCAACACTGGTACTAATCAACCCATCAGGCAAAATTGTTGCCCAAATGGCTGGAGAAGGTCACGGCCCCGCCCTGGCTGCGATGATCAGTCAAGAGGTGCAGCAAAGCACAGCTGACGGCACGCTACGGCCAGGACCCAACCCTTTCCAAACAGGCACAACCCCGCCAAGCACGTTACGTTTTCCCGCAAAGGCAGTGGCCATAACCGCCGACCAACTGTTGGTGGCGGATGCCGGCCATCACACCATTACTCAAATCAGCCGCACCGGCCAGCTGATTCAACAATTCGGCAGTGGGCAGCGTGGCTTAGTTGATGGCCCAAGCAGCCAAGCCTGCTTCGCTGAGCCCAACGGTTTGTGCTTGCTCCCGCCCGAGCTTGCCGAACAAACCGGCTTTGACCTGGTGGTTGCTGATACCGCTAATCATGCTTTGCGCTCTGTGCGCTTGAGCGATGGAAAAGTCAGCACATTAGCTAGCCCAGCTTTAGGTAACATGCCATTTGCCGGCTCACCCTGGGCGGTAGCTTGGCAGCCTGCCTGCGGTCGCATACTGGTGGCTTTAGCCGGACTACACCAGATTGGCGCTTTTAGTTTGACTGAACGGACTTTGACAATCCTGGCTGGCACCAGTCAAGAAGGTCTAGTTGATGGCCCGGCTGAGCAAAGTTGGCTGGCCCAACCGTCAGCATTGGCGGTTACCCCTGACGGTACGGTTTATTTTGCCGATGCCGAAACCTCGGCTTTGCGTGAATTGAAGCGCAGCCAAACCGGCTTTGATATACATACATACATTGGGCAGGGTTTGTTCAACTTTGGGCAGGTTGATGGCCCGGGGCACAGTGCGCTGCTTCAGCATCCTCTCGGTTTGGCCGTGTTGCCAGGAGGACAACTGATAGTGGCTGACACTTACAACGGAGCGTTACGGCATTGGGATCCAGCAACAGGGCAAGTCAGCACTGTGGCAACTGGTTTGGCTGAACCAAGCGATGTGGTGGTTTTTGATGACTGTTTAGTGGTAGTCGAATCCTCGGCCCACCGGCTGACGGAACTAGCCTGGCCAGCACCGTTGCAATATGTTGACGATGGCGGACAAACAGTTAGCCGACCCCCGTTAACACTTAGCGCTGGTTCAGTTCGCCTGAATGTGCCATTCACACCAGGGCCAGGACTTCGCCTTGACGAGCGTTACGGATCAGCAACCAGTTTATTGGTGGAGGCAACGCCATCGGCACTACTGGTTGAAGGAAGTGGCAGCGGTAGTGCGCTCAACCGTGATTTGGTGCTGGCACCCGGCCAAGGTGTGCTGCACATCACTGCTCGGGCGGCTGCCTGCGATGCAGAGGCTGAACACCCAACTTGCCAACTCGTCAACCAAGACTGGGGTATACCTGTTGTGGTGCTGACAGAACCAGATTTAGCTGGCGAAATCAATCTGCCTTTGCGCGGGTAAGGCGCGCGGCGCGATCCTAACTCAACCACCCGGTCACCAGGCGCTACCATGCCTAAGTGCGCTATTACCTTGACGGCACCGTTTTGCAGCGTTTACTTGGTCCACAACCAGACGCTGGCGCGTTGCGTGATTGGCTGATCACCAACCGGGCTGAGATCACAACCTCAATTTTGGCGCGTTGGGAAGTTGCCGAACAGATGGCGTTGCTTGACCACACAGCTCGCGTACAAGCCACAGATTTACTTGGCTCAATCCGTGATTTACCAATCACCGGTAAAGCACTTGAAATGGGTTCCTTTGCAGTTGCCGCACTAAACCCTTATGGTGCCTTGCATGTTGGGATCGTTGCAGCCCATGGTTCAGTAAACACAATGGTTACATTTGACCCTGCTGTGGCTAGTGCTGCGCGTGTTCATGGTCTCGAAGTTTTTGCACCTGGCCTACCTGCTAACTGGTATGTAACTTGATAGACGGGTAGGGTTTATCCAGTCAAGGAGAGCTGCCGGAGTGGCCGATCGGGACGGTCTTGAAAACCGTTGATGCGGTTTGCCCGCATCCGTGGGTTCGAATCCCACGCTCTCCGCCCTGTTGAGCCGGTGGCTCCGGTCACCGGCTCAACCCATTACGCAATAGGTTACGGAGGGATTCGATGAGGGCGGCCTCGCCCGGCCTGCCGCTGGATGACAGCCAGGCGGTGCGGCGACGACGGCGACGCCTCGTGATCGGTGCTATTGCCCTAGTGGTAGTGGTGGCCGCAGCAGTATTAACCACTTGGTTGACCAGCGAACGCCACTCGCGTGAT
>JAIRPS010000110.1 GCA_031256885.1 Bifidobacteriaceae bacterium
AAATCAACAATTGGCAACGTTGTCTCACCGCTTTGCCCGGCAACTGACGAAGCGATCTCAGGGAGTGGAGGTTCATCCGTCATGGCCTTAATCCTGACATGTTTGGTGACCGGTTGACAACCCGCCTAAGCCGCCACATCAGTTCCGCGCCATCGGGCCAGCAAACGCATTGGGTGGTAGATGGCGAAAGCTGCCACAGTGCCCACAGCAATCCCGGTAAGGGTCATTTTGCCAATCTGGAAAGTTGCATCAGCGATTCCCAAAATCAAGGCAATGGCGGCTGGGAACAGATTGACGGGGTTGGCAAAGTTGACCTTGTTTTCCACCCAGATGCGCGCGCCAAGCAGGCCGATCATGCCGTACAGCACCACGCCAGCACCGCCAATCACACCAGCTGGCACCGTATTGACCGCAGCGCCAAATTTCGGTATCAGTGACAGCAGCAAAGCCGTGCCGGCTGCCACCCAGTAAACCGCTGTGGAATACACCTTGGTTGCCGCCATCACGCCAATGTTCTCAGCGTAAGTAGTGGTGCCTGAACCGCCACCGAGGCCCGCCAATGTGGTGGCAAGACCATCAGCTAGTAGCGCTTTGCCCATCCGCTGGTTGTAGTTGTGACCGGTCATCAAGGCGACTGATTTAACATGGCCAACGTTCTCGGCAACCAGCACCAGAACAACCGGCACAAACATGGCCAAAACAGTGAAATCGACCTGCGGTGTATGGAAGGTTGGCAAACCCACCCAATCAGCCTTGCTGACTGCCTCAAAGTTAACATCGCCCATCAGCCAAGCAACCACATAGCCAACCACCACGCCAAGCAAAATCGATAAACGGCCAAGCAGTCCCCGGAAAAGCACTGCAATAGCCACCACAGCTATGACAGTCACCCAGGCGGTTACCGGCATGGCATGGAAGCTACCCCAGGCAGCCCCCGCCAGGTTGAAGCCGATCAGCATGACAATGGTTCCAGTCATCACCGGCGGCATGAAAGCCTCCAGCCAACCAGTACCAACTGCTTGGACAATCAAACCGACTATTGCCAACAAAACTCCGGCACACAAAACACCGAACAAGGCTGGACCAATCCGTGAAGGATCAGCCTGAACAACCTCAGCGCCACCACCGGCGGCGGCACCAATTGGTGCAATGAAAGCAAACGAAGACCCCAAATAGGAGGGCAAACGGTTCCCGGTGATCAGTAAGAAGCCGGCAGTACCAATCGCCGAGAAAAACAAAGTGGTTGATGGGGGAAACCCTGTGATCAGGGGAACAAGGAAAGTGGCACCAAACATTGCCACAACATGCTGCAACCCCATTGACACCGTTCGGGGCCAAAGCAGACGTTCACCAGGGTCAACTACATCACCCGGCTTGATCGTCTTACCATCGCCATGCACAGTCCAAATTGCCATCTTTGGCCTCCTCAGCCACAGCTGGTTCCGCCCTTCGGAACCAGCAAACCAGTTGCCATTAGACCGCGCCACGGCTTGGCGCAGCTCAATGACAACCCAACCCTACCGGCAGGGTCGCACAAAGACTACACCAGTTGCAGCACTGACTGTGTCAACTAAGCAGTCAGGTTAAACACTGTGGTGGCGACCAAAACAGGAGCTTTTAGGTAGCTTCAACTACCAGCGTGACTGGCCCATCATTAGTCAAACTGACCGCCATATCCGCACCGAATACACCGGTTTGGACTGCCACTCCGCGTTCACGTAACAGTTCAACAACCCGGTTAACCAGAGGTTCAGCCAGCGGCCCAGGTGCCGCCGCCTGCCAGGTTGGTCGCCGCCCTTTACGTGCATCACCATATAACGTGAATTGGGAGATCACCAGTACGGGAGCACCCGCATCAAGCACTGACCGTTCATCACGCAGCAAACGTAAGTCAGCGATTTTGCGAGCGATCAGCGCAGCTTGAGCTTCGGCATCGTCATGTGTTACACCAATCAGTGCAACCAGGCCTTCGCCAGTGAACGAACCAACCACCTCACCAGCCACGCTGACTGAGGCACCAAGAGCGCGTTGTAAGACTGCCCGCATTGCATCAGCGGCTTGGCGGGCGAGTCATTGGCAGAACATCAAGCGCCTGGTCAAGCTGGTTTTCAGTGAGCTGGCCGCGCTCAACAAAACCCAAATCAATGGTCGCTTGGCGCACGGTTACACCATGTTTCACCGCATGTTTGGCAATTTGTGCGGCCGCTTCATAACCAATTACACGGTTCAAAGGGGTGACAATGGAGGGCGAAGATTCAGCCAGTTGGCGGCAACGTTCCACATTGGCAGTGATCCCTGTCACACAGCGGTCAGCCAGCAGGCGAGTTGAGTTAGCTAACAAACGGATCGATTCAAGCAGTGCGGCAGCAATCAGCGGGATTTGCACATTCAGTTCAAAGAAACCAGAAGCGCCACCCCAAGTGATCGCTGCATCATTGCCGATCACGCGGGAGCAAACTTGCAGAACAGCCTCGGGAATGACCGGATTGACCTTGCCCGGCATGATTGATGAGCCAGGCTGCAAATCGGGTAGAGCAATCTCGCCAAGTCCGGTGTTGGGACCGGAACTCATCCACCGCAAGTCGTTGCAAATTTTGATCAGTGAAACAGCAATGGTTTTCAACGCGCCGGAAGCCTCAACCAGCCCGTCACGAGCCGACTGGGCCTCAAAATGATCGGTTGCTTCGGTTAGCGGCAAACCAGTGTCCTGGGCAAGCAAAGCAATCACCCTGTGTGGAAAACCAGCTGGTGTGTTGATGCCGGTTCCTACCGCTGTGCCACCGAGCGGCACTTCAGCAACGCGCGGCAGCGCAGCCGCTAACCGTTGCACGCCGGCGGTGATCGCTGCGGCATAGCCAGCGAACTCTTGGCCAAGTGTGACCGGGGTTGCGTCCATCAGGTGGGTGCGTCCTGATTTGACGACAGTGGCAAATTCGGTTGCCTTTGCGCTGAGAGTCTTGGCAAGGTGCGTTAAAGCTGGTTCTAAATCATTGACGATGGCGCTGGTGGCCGCGACATGCACTGAGGTGGGGAAAACATCGTTAGAGGATTGGGAACAGTTGACATGATCATTCGGGTGAACTGGGCTGCCGAGGATTTGGCTGGCCAGAGTGGCAATCACCTCATTGGTGTTCATGTTTGATGACGTGCCCGAACCGGTTTGGTAAACATCAACCGGGAACTGGTTGTCATGTTGACCGCTGGCCACCTGCTCAGCTGCCTCAATGATCGCTTTGGCAATCGCTGGATCAAGCACGCCTAGTTCAGCGTTGGCCGCCGCAGCGGCCTTTTTGATACGGGCCAGCGCCGCAATGTGCGTGCTTTCCAAGCCGCGTCCAGATATTGGAAAATTGTCAACCGCACGTTGGGTTTGCGCCCGGTAGAGGGCGGAAACAGGCACTTTAACCTCGCCCATGGTGTCGTGTTCAATGCGGTACTCAAGGTGGCTATCAGTCATAGCATTGATTCTGCCAGGCTTGTTGGTTCAACTGCGGCTGAACTCACCAGTTGCTTGAAAACCGTTGCGGTGCAGGCCGCCGCTCAAGCCTCGTGCCGCTGCACACCGCTAAGCTGGCCTGATCATGGCGGTTCCTCACATTTTCAACGTCCAACGCTTCAGCACCAGCGACGGGCCGGGTTTACGCACCACGGTTTTTTTCAAGGGTTGCCCATTGCGTTGCGCCTGGTGCCACAACCCGGAATCGCAATCTTTCGCTCCGGAGCCAATGCCCACACCGGGTTCAGGTATCGAAACGGTTGGCCAGCCTTGGACAATTCCCGAACTGGTAGCAGAATGCCTGAAAGATCAGGTGTTTTACGACCAATCTGGTGGTGGAGTGACACTGTCTGGTGGGGAGGTGATGGTGCAAGATTGGCCATATTTGATTGAACTGATCGATCAGTTGCGCCAAGCGGGCGTGAGTGTGGGGGTTGACACTTGTGGTGTGGCAGCACCAGCCCGATTTCGTCAGCTAGCCACCACTGTTGATTTTTGGTTATATGACTTGAAAATGCTCGACAACGCCATGCATCAACGCTGGACTGGCGGATCAAATAGCCTGGTCAAGCGCAATTTATTGGCCTTGTCGCAGCTTGGCGCAACGATCTACTTGCGCTTGATCCTAATTGAGAGCATCAACACCAGTGATGCGGCGATTGCCTCAGTGATTGCCTGGCTGCGCCGCCATCAAATCACCTTGCAGCAGGTTGACCTGCTTGTTTACCACAAACTGGGTGAAGCTAAAGCGGCCCGTTTGGGGCGGCCAGTTGAGCATTTCAGTGCACCCAGTGCAGCGCGCGTTACTGAGATTGCCCAACAGTTCGCTGAGCATTACGCCGTAGTAACAGTGGGTGGTTAGTAGGCCGTTTGGTCTGGCTGCAGTTCAATAATTGCCTGCAATAATTGCTTCAGCACGCCGGACTGTTTCTAGCCAGTTTTGTTGTGCTTGCACAAAAACTGGTTGGTAGCGTTGCGCAATTGTTCGCTCAGCATCCGCTGTTACTGTTGCCCAGGTGTCGGCTAAACCAACGTTCCGCTTGCAGGTGATGTCGGCTTTGGCAGTGGCCAACTCTTGGACGGTGGGACCTTCAGTGGCAGTGGTTGATTCTGACTCAACCAAGCCATACTCGTCAAAGGTCAGGTCAATAAAATCAGCGCGCGCATCCAAGGGGCGGGCATAGTGGTAACCACTGTTTTCCATACATTTGCTCCATTGGGTAAATGCAGCCTCTGTGCGCTCGTCGGTTGTTGCCATTATGGCTAGTTCACCAAACCACCGCTCCTCCCCAGCGACATTTGGCAAATTTCGATCATAGATTGCTTGATTTAGTTCACCCATACAACCGCCGAGCTGTCCGTTGCTTTCACCCATCAGTGCAGCGACATAACTGTCAGAATCTGGTGGGCTGTTTTCCGCTGAAAGCAATGGCTCAAGGTTGTCTTGATAGCCCTGGTAGCCAGCGGTTTCAGCTGAATGCGGCGAGGTGATACCAATATAACTATCGAGTTTACGACGCCAGTCTTCTCCGCTGCTGATGGTCACGGGATTTGCCTTGTAAACAAAACCTTGTTCTTTCATGCACTTGGTCAAAAACACGTCATGGGCTGTTTGCACTGCTTTGGCTTGTTGCTCTGTGGTGGCGTAATAGTCAAAGATTGCGCTCGAACGATCAGCCGCCAATAAATCATCATCAACCCAACCGCTAGCCCTGATATGCGTGGCATCACTGGAGGGAGGAACCGTTACAGGTGCCCCACAGCCTGCCAGCCACAACATTCCAAGAATGAACCCAACCGCCCGTTGCCGTGATGACAACAGGCGGCGAAGCTCAAACATCAATTTCGACATCAAAAACCGCGCTTTCACCTAGTGAAAACTACCCTGTGCAAAATGCACAGTGGTTGACAGAACCAATACTTGTGGGTAAGCAGAAACCTCGCCCCAAGGCACTGATGCAGTGTTCTTTGTGCCGCAACCAAGGTTATACCATCGACTCCAAACTCCGAAAGTTGAACCGTTATAGCCAACATACCAACCTTGTCCTTGTAAGCATGCCTGTTGATTTGTGCCTGGAACAAGTTGCCAACTGTACGTGAAAGTTGAACCCTTTTTGCCAATGTTTGCGCAAGCGCGTCGCCATGGCCCGCGCCATGCGCCGGGAGGAGCAGAAAACGTTGTGTTGCAATTAGCAGACACCGAAGCCGCTGCTATTACTTTCTGGTTTGGGCGTGCCACCACATATTTGTCAAGCTCAGCATTACTGATTATGCCTGAAACCGTGACACGTGCTGCACGCTCAACCCCGGGCTCAACGTAGGAACCAGTCTTGGAGGGATAAAAGCGATCTGGCTGCGCAGGATCCATGTTACCCGCGTGGCTAGGAATGGTCAAAAATGTACAACTGAACAGCAACAACAGCATGCACGAGATAGAACGAAGCAACGCTGTCCACCTCCGCCGACAGACTGGCGAGTGGGTGTGGACAGAATCAATCCCTGCCTTCAGCGCAACACGGCACGCGTGGGGGGGGGGGGGGGGGGGGGTAACAGAAAAAAACAAAGCCTCATTTATTCGTTAAACACC
>JAIRPS010000155.1 GCA_031256885.1 Bifidobacteriaceae bacterium
AGCTGGTTCAGCCGGGTGCAGCAGTGCGGTAACCGCCGGTTCAGCTCGGTGCGCCTGCTCCACGTCCGCTAGCTCAGCCGGGTGCACATGCGCGCCAGCAGCCGGTTCAGCCAAGTGCGTTTGTTCGGCAACTGTCGGCTTTGACAGGTGCGTCAATTCAGCAGCCGCCAATTCCGCAGGGTGGCTCAGTTCAGCTTCAATCGGCTCACTCGGGTGCGCCTGTTCCACATCCACCGGCTCTCCCGAGTGCAGTAGTTCCGCCGGTTGCGCTGGCCGCAAATCTGCCGGTGTGTGGGAGTCGCTGAACAGTGGTGGTTCAACTGGTTCTGGCTGCTCGGATAACTGATCCAACCAGGTGGGTGCCGTGATCTCAGCAGGGTCAGAAGTTGGCTGGCCAATTACATCCTGCCAGTCGGGCAGGGTTTGCAGACGATCAGCCAATGGTTGACGTGACACTGCTGAAAGATCAGCGCTGTGACTTGATGGTGTAACCGGTGCGGCTGTCGCAATGGCAGGCTGTATCGGTGCAGCTTGCCCCAAAGATTCACGGCGACGCTGCTGCGCCTTGGCTAAACGTTCCGCCCGGCGGCGTGAGCGCCGCTGTTCGCCAGCGCCCACAAAACGGTACAGAACCGGCACAATCACTAAGGTCAGCAAGGTTGATGAAACCAGGCCACCAATCACGATCAAAGCCAATGGCTGGGAAAGAAACGCACTATGCCCAGTCCAGCCCACCGCCATGGGGATCAGAGCGCAAACAGTGGCAGCAGCTGTCATGATGACCGGGCGCAGACGCACGCGTGCCCCTTCAACAATCGCATCAACCAAAGCCAGGTCGCTTTGGCGGCGAACCTGGTTAATGCGGTCAATCAGCACAATGGCGTTAGAAACGACAATCCCCACCAGCATCAACGCACCAATCAAAGCTGGCACACCGACCGCAGTGTCGCTGAGCAGTAGTGCACCCAGCGCACCAGTGGCCGCGAAAGGGATGGCAACTAGCAGAATCAACGGTTGGAGCAGTGAGCCAAAAGTGGCCACCATGACAATGTAAACAATTGCCACAGCCACCGCTAAAGCGATGCCGAGATCACGGAAAGCCGCAGATTGTTCAGCCGCCACGCCAGCGACCGCAACAGTGACACCTGGCGGTAAGTCGATTTGGTCAAGACTGGTTCGTAACTGATTGGCCAATCCCATCAGGTCATCGGTGGTGGGAGTCAACGATACGGTCACCGAAGGTTGGCCGTTGCTGCGGGTTAGCGTGCTCGGCTGCGCAATTTTCTGGACTTTCGCCACCTCGCTAAGAGTGACAACTTGGCCGGTTGGTGTGGTCAATAAAGGCAATTGCGCTAAATCAGCCTGGCTTTCGGGAGAGGCCACGCTTGGTGCAAGCGTGACGTTCACAGCGCCATCGGCGGTTTCTAAACTACCGAGGGTGGTTGGTGTCATTGCGGCGCTGACTAAACCAACCACGCTAGCTTCAGTCAGGCCAAGACTGGCTGCCATGGCGGTATCAACATCAATCTGAATGCTGGGCAGATCTGCTGTCAAAGTGGTTGTAACATCGCTAGCCCCGTCTGTGCGCTGCGCTAACTCGGCGACTTGCTGGGCTGCCTCAGCTAAAACAGTTGCATCGGCTGACCGCACAATCAGGTCAACGGTCGAAGACCCGATCATTGACTGGCCTTGATCAACCGTCAACGTACTGGTGTTGGCACCCGCCAACCCGGTGATCGCTTGGCGGATTTCGGCTGTGGCAGAATCCTGATCGCTGCCTGCCTTGAGGGTGACCGCAAAGGTGGCGTTACTGCCTAAAGACATACCTAATAGTCCCGCCCCACCAATGGTGGTTTGGACACCACTAACGTTCGGGTTGCTGAGCAGAGCGGCCTCGACAGGCTCAGTTTGCGCTGCGCGGGTAGCCAAGCTAATACCTGGCTGGAAAGTTTGGGTCACAGTCAGCGTGTTTTGGCCGGTTGAGCCCATGAAATTCATTTTCAGTTGCGGTACTTGCCAGGCAGTGCCACCTAAAATCAGGCAAGCCAAAAGCAAAGCAATCACTGGATGACGCACCGCACCGCGAACCGTTGGCAGGTATAATCTTTGCCAAATCCCATGTTTTTCTTTACTAACCATTTGGGCAGCCAGTGTTTGTTGGTCAGCTTCATCCAAAGTGACAGGTGCTTTGACAAACCAGAACGCCAAGACCGGCACAATCGTCAGCGCCACCAGCAAAGAAGCCGCCAAAGCGACCGCCACTGTGATGGCAAACGGCCGGAAAAGCTCCCCAACAATACCGCCAACCAAAGCGATCGGGGCAAAAACAGCAATAGTGCAAATAGTTGAAGCCGCAATAGCGCCACCCACTTCACGCACCGCCTGGGTGATGGCGTGAGTTTTATCCTCACCATATGAAAGGTGGCGTTTGATGTTTTCAATAACCACAATTGCGTCATCGACCACCCGGCCAATTGCAATAGTCATAGCGCCCAATGTTAAGATGTTCAGCGAATTACCGGTCGCTTTCAAAACACCAAAAGTTGCCAGCAGGGACAAGGGAATGGCCAATGCAGAAACAATGGTTGCGCGGAAAGACAAAAGAAAAACAAGAATAATTAGTACTGCAAAAGCTAAACCAATCAAGCCTTCCTCAGTTAAGCCGGTGATTGAATCAGTGATAAATGGTGCCTGATCAAAAGCCACCGCCACATTCAAACCCGCCTGCTCAAATACCGGTGCTGATTCAGCCAGTAAATCTTTCACAGCCTGACTAACTGCCACAATGTTACCAGCAGCGGTTTTAGTAATCGCCACTGCCACCGCCGGGCGACCATCCCAGCGCGACAGCGAATCAGCCGGTGCAACAGTTTGCTCCACCTTGGCAACATCAGTCAAAGGCACCGCCTGGCTCTGTACGCTGGTCGCGGCCGGATCATCGCTCGGTACAGGTATTTGACCAGGTAAAGACAGCTGACTGAGTTGTTCAACGGATGAAAGTGGCGCACCGACCACCACCGGCAAATTGCTATCAGCTTCACTGACGCTGCCAGCCGGAGCTTGCAAACCATAAGAACGCAACAAATTCGTCAAGTCAGCAATTGTTTGACCATGCGCGGCCAACGCCGCCGGATCAGGGGTGATAGTGATCACAGGAGGACTGAAACCGCTCAAGCTGACTTGGCGAACGTCATCGAGCTGTTCAAGTCGCGGCACCAAATCGCCCTTGACTGTTTTAGCCAGGGTTTGGGCGGTTGCCGCCGCATCACGGCCAGTGATTGCCAACTGCAATACCGGCAAATCGTCAAGCGTGCCCGTAATCACCTGCGTTTGCGCAGTATCAGGTAATGAGGTTGTGAGGCGAGCCAGCTGAGTGGTCAACTTCAAGTTAGCTTGATCCATATCAGTGCCATAGGCAAACTCAACCATCACCGTGGCCACTGATTGGCTGGACTGAGCGCTGATATCTTTGACACCAGGCACACCGCGCACCGCTTGCTCAATTGGTTTGGTCAAACGATCAGCCACAATTTGCGGGGCAGCGCCCGGGTAGCTGCCAATCACCACTGCTGCTGGGAACTGCAGCGAAGGAATCAGCTCAGTCCGTAAGGTGCCCATGGCCAAGCCACCCACCAGGACAATTGCTAAGGTCGTGAGGAATACCACAGCGCGGTTGCGCAGCGACAGGCGTGTTAGTTGATGCACAGCAACTCCATCAGGGCTTGAAATAACCTCCCCACAGCATATTGCTTTGCGGGCTGAACTGGCTAAGTGCCCTACGGCGTGCCGGATGCTGAGCGCTGCGGTCGCTTTTATGAGCAGACAGTTACGGCGCGGGACCAGCCCATCAAGGTTCGCGGTGCGTAAGATTTGCGATTGTGATTACCGCCCGCGAGATTGAACTGCGTGCTGGCGCACAGCTTTTATTGTCCGGCGCATCGTTCACGGTAGGGCGGGGTGATCGGATTGGTTTAGTGGGTCGCAATGGTGCCGGCAAAACCACATTAGCCCGCGTTTTAGCTGGTCAGGGTCAGCCAGCTGGTGGTCAGGTGACCACTAATGGGACAGTTGGGTATTTGCCGCAGGACACACGCAGCGGCGAAATGACAGGGCGGGCTTTGCAACATATTTTGGCGGCGCGCGGTTTAGACCGGATTGGTCAAAAGTTGCGCGCAGCCGAACAAGCGATGGGTAGCCCAGACCCGGCCATCGCTATGCCAGCAGTTGAACGTTATGCCCGGTTAGAAGCTGAATTTGTGGCTCGTGGTGGGTTTGCAGCGGAAGCTGAAGCGGCGCGTATTGCCGCCAATTTGGGTTTAGACAACCGGACTTTAGCCCAAGATTTAGGCACCTTATCCGGTGGGCAGCGCCGCCGCGTTGAACTAGCCCGGATCTTGTTTGGTGAGGCAGAAGTGCTGCTGCTTGATGAGCCAACCAACCATCTTGATGCTGATTCAGTGGTTTGGTTACGTGATTTTTTACGTGCTTATGCCGGCGGTTTTGTGGTGATCTCGCATGATGCTGCGCTGCTGCGCACCACAGTTAAATCAGTGTTCCACTTGGATGCTTCACGCTGCGTCCTTGATCAATACAGCCTGGCTTGGGATGACTATCTCAAACAAAGAGAACTTGATGAGCGTCGCCGCCGCCGCGAACGCGCCAATGCTCAGAAAAAAGCCTCAGCCCTGCAAGCCCAAGCTGACAAGATGCGCGCCAAAGCAAGTAAAGCGGTGGCGGCGGCTGGCATGGCCCGCCGGGCTGAGCAACTGCTGGCAAACACCCAAGTCGCCCGAGCCAGCGAAAAAGTTGCGGCGCTGCGTTTTCCTGAGCCCGCCGCCTGCGGAAAAACCCCCCTTCTGGCTGAGGATTTGTCAAAATCATTTGGCTCATTAGAAGTATTTGCCGGAATCGATTTAGCGATTGATCGTGGTTCTAAAGTGGTGGTGCTTGGCTTGAACGGTGCTGGCAAAACAACTTTGCTGCGCGTCCTAGCTGGTTTGGAACAACCTGACACTGGGAAAATATTGCCTGGTCACGGCCTTAAACTTGGTTACTACGCGCAGGAACATGAAACCTTAGCTTTAGATGAAACAGTTTTAGCCAACCTGACTGCGGTAGCCCCGCCCGACTACGATGCGACCGCCATCCGAAATGTGTTGGGTTCGTTTCTTTTCACCGGCGATGACGTCAACAAGCCGGCGCGCGTCTTGTCCGGTGGCGAAAAAACACGCCTGGCCTTGGCCTGCTTGGTGGTTTCATCGGCCAATGTGCTGTTGTTGGATGAACCCACCAACAACTTAGACCCAGTTTCACGTGCCGAAATACTGGCTGCCTTGCGTGGTTTCAGCGGCGCGGTGGTATTGGTTACCCATGATGAAGGCGCCGTCAAAGCCTTAGACCCGCAGCGGGTTTTACTGCTGCCCGATGGCGATGAAGACCTTTGGCGGGAAGATTACCTTGAGCTGGTTGAACTGGCCTGAAGCAGCATTGCTGGGGCGAAGCCTGGGGCTGGGCGGTGGTTTGATGATAAAACTGGGCGGTGGTTTTGTGGTCAAGGTTTGGTTGCGCTGTTTCCACAGTTCTTGTGGTCAAGGTTTGTGAGTGTCACAGCAGACGCCACTAGCCGTTGGCATCTAGTCTGGTGGTTGTGAATGAGCCGCGCCATGCAACAGTTAGTCAAACTGCTGATCCCTCAACAAGCCTGAATGCTGATCAGGCGGCTTTGGTGACTGGGGCTTCGCGGGGGATTGGCTTGGCGGCAGCATTGCAGCTGCGACAAGCCGGCTTCCCGGTGACCGCACTGGCTCGCCATCAACCAGCCGTTCCCGCTGCCCTCAACTTAGCTGCTGATGTAACCAATGCGGCTGATCTGAAAGCTGCCTTCCAAACTGCTGAACAAACTCATGGGCCGGTCACTGTGCTGGTGGTGGCTGCTGGCATTGTGCGTGACGGGTTGGTATTGCGACAAACGGAAGATGATTATGATGCCGTGCTGGAAACCAACCTGAAAGCCGCATGGCGATGCGTTAAATATGCAGCACCGGGTATGATCAAACGCCGTCATGGGCGCATTATTTTAATAGGTTCAGTAGTTGGTTTATATGGTGGTCCAGGGCAAAGCAATTATTGTGCGGCCAAAGCCGGTTTGGTTGGTCTTGCCCGCTCGGTTGCCCGTGAGCTTGGGCCACGCGGCATCACCGCGAACGTGATTGCCCCTGGTTTTATTGAAACTGATATGACGGCTGGCTTACCTGAGTCTCGCCGTCAAGCTTACCAAGCAGCTATTCCGGCCGCCCGGTTTGGTGTGCCGGCTGATGTTGCTCATTTAGTAACCTTTCTCGCCTCGCCGCAAGCCAACTACATCAACGGTGCTGTTATTCCCGTTGACGGTGGTTTAGGCATGGGCCATTAGTGAAACACGGTGTGATATGACTCTTTGTCAAGATAAAACGATTCTAGTAACGGGTTTGCTAACGCAACACT
>JAIRPS010000170.1 GCA_031256885.1 Bifidobacteriaceae bacterium
GTGTGCTGTCTAAAGAATCAGCCAGTTCAACATAGGCACGCAGCAAGGTCAAATCAGCGCGCGGCAAAACCGCCGCCATAGCCGCCAATAACGCAGCCGAACCAGCCGTCACCTGATCTTGCGTTAAATCAGGCGAACTCACCAATACTTCAGCCTGCGCAACCGCCGCAATCAAATCAGGCAGTTTGGCCGTTAAATATTGCGCAGAATTGTCAAGGATTGCCTGAGCTGCCGCAATCAAATCGGCTAACGGGGTTGGGTCAACCCGCAAGATCAAAGCAGCCTGCGCTGCTCGCAAAGCATCAATCGCCGCCAAAACGCCTGATTTCAACAATGGGTCAGCCACCAAAGCAGCCCGCGCCTTAGCCAAAGCCTCAGCGAAAACCGCAAAACTGGCTGGTGTGTAGCGGCTTTCTTGTTGTTCAAACAAGCCAGCCACCAAAACTAAAGCACGCAAAGTAGTCAGGTCACTGACATCAGCCAGGATTGGCGAACCAGAGACCTGATAACTCACCGGCACCCGCGCCTTGACCACATCATTGGCCAAAACCACCAGCGAACCAGTAACCGTAATACCGGGTTCCGGCGGGTCAACCGGTTCAGCCAAAGACACAGTCCGCGCCAGCGCACCGCTCGACACCAGCACAGCAGTTGAGCCGCCATGATCCCAATCAATCCGCGCAGTCAAGCCAGTTGGTAATTGGCTGCTTGGACCAGTCAAAACGCCAATCTGACCAGTTAGCGCAGTACCCACAACAGCTTCAGTGACAGTTGAGCGGAAATAAGCTTGCGATGAGCACAACGGCAGTGGCACAGCGCCATCCGCCGTTCCCCAATCACTGTCAGGGCTGGTTGTCAACGTCAAAGCCAGCGTTCCGCCAGACAAGAAATCTGCAACATTCAGGTAATTGCGTCCCCACGGCTGACCATTGAACTGAACTGAATCAATGTACTGAACCTGCTCAGAACTAGCACCCGGCGCTGTGATAGTTAGCAAACTACCAGACGGCAAAGTAATATCCACCTGCTCAAATACTGGTGCACTGAGGAGCAGATCGCCGCTGCCCGGAATGCCGGGATACAAACCAAGCACTGTCAAGGCATACCAAGCTGACATTGTGCCCAGATCATCGTTACCGGTCACGCCGGTTGAACCATTAGTGAACAGACGCTGCGCCGCCCGGGCAATCGCCGAAACTTTCGCTGGTTGACCGAGGTAAGAGTAGTACCAGGGCGCTTGAATATCTGGCTCATTATTGGGGTTGTATTTAGCGCCCGAATAGGTCAATGCGCCAGACACCCAGTTGTTGATGGCGTGAGTCTTCCAAGCCTCACTGCCATCCATAATCCGTGAGGTTTCAAAGAAGGTATCCAAACGAGCCAATGCCTTGTCTTTACCACCCACCTGGCTAACAAACCCTGGCCAGTCTTGCCAGGTCAGGAACTGATACTGCCAGGCGGTGCCTTCCTCCAAACCGTTGGAATCAGAACCAGAAGCAGTCAAGCCAGAGGTTGACCAGGTACCGGCCGCATTCTTTGACCGCGGAAAACCAGTGAAACCACGGGTTGTGTCAGCTAAAGTCGCATCCCAAACGTTACGCCAGTTACCGGCGCGGTCAGCCAGCCGCCGTGCATCATCACTATGACCGGTGGCATCAGCCAGCAAAGCCATGGCGCAATCCGATTGAGCGTACTCATAGGTGGCTGAGCCAGCCCGGCGACGATCTTCCGATTGGCCTTTTTGCGACTGGTTTGAAACATGGGCAATGTAACCATTAGCAATATAGGTGGTGTTACCAGAGCGTCCCGAGAACTGGGAAGCAGTTGCTGGCACTTGGTCAACGTTTTTGAGCAACGCCTCATATGCGGTAACCAAGTTCAGTGGGGTATCTTGGCCGGATAGCACATCACTACCCGGCAGCACCACACCGCCGCTAACATCAAGCGCGCCGTAACGCCACAGGTCAACCAGGTAGGCCGTGACCGGATCGCCTGTCATGCAATTGGTTTCATAACTGGCATAAGCCCAGCGTGGCAACCAGCCCCCCTGAGCGTAAATAGCCAGGATAGAACGTCCAAGATCGCGCGCCCTTTCTGGCCAGAAAGAAGCAATCAACTGGTTTTGCGTCCGGTAGGTGTCCCAAAGTGAGAAGAACTGGTAATAGGTCCAGCCAGTAGCTGTGTGAATTTGCTTATCAAAGCCAAAATAGGCTCCGTCCACATCGGTTGCCACAGCTGGTTGAATCAACGCATGGTACAGGGCTGTGTAGAAGGTCACCTGATCATCGTTTGAGCCACCATAAGCTTTGACCCGTAACAAGTAGTCATTCCATTGTTGCTGCGTGGCGGCACGCACATCATCAAAGGCAACTAAATCGCCGGTTTGTGTCAATCCTTCCGCTGCCAGGTTGCGTTTAGCACCATCGATTGAGGTGTAAGAGATAGCGGTGTTGATTTGCACAGTCTGGTTTGCGGTGGTGTCAAAAGTTAACCAGGCACCTTGCAGCGCCTGAGTGGTTTTACTGACGGTCGCGCGACCTGGTGTGCCGCCGCTCGCATTCCATGTGCCAAAAGACTCGATTGGCACTGAAGCCTTAGCCGCAAAATACTGCCAGTAGGTGTACCCTTGGCCGCTGCAAAAACCTTGCGCTTGAATAGCTCCAGTGATCAGGCCATCTTCTTCTACGGTGATTGATGAACCGAGAATCTTCATTTGGGCAGTCGAACCCGGGTTGGTACCAGCCACGCCGTTAGCTTGACCAGTATTCAAGAAAACATTGGCATTGCTGGTTGCCGGGAAAGTGTAGCGTTGTACACCAACACGAGTGGTGGCGGTGGTTTCCACATCAATACCGCCGTAGGATGTCAGCCGCGTTTTGTAGTAACCCGCCTGCCCCACCTCGCCAGCATGAGTGTACGTGGATCCATAGTTGGCATAGTTGAAAGTCGTTGCGGAAGAAGTGTTGAAACTGCCGCCAGGACCAACCACCCCGGTAGTTGGCATGGCCGGTAAAGTACCGCCCTGCTCCCAACAGCCAGCCCCCGAAATGTACTGGGTGCCAAATCCGTAAATCCGGGTATCGGTGTAACGGTACCCAGCAAACCAGGCTGAGGTGGGTGACACCTGCGTCATGCCAAACGGTGCGGTTGCCCCAGGGAAAGTATTACCCTGACCTTCCGAACCAATAAAAGTATTTACCAGGGCAGCCGGATTGGTTACCGGTTGCAACGGCTCGGCCTGCACCGGCAGGCTGGCAGCCATCAGGGCTCCGCCAGCTAATGCCACTGCCGCAATTGCGCCAATCATTTTACGCATCAAAATGCTCCTTCTGACTCGAAGTGAAGTCTGAGACCTGTTCCAAAAAACCCGACCGTGGGCCGGAAGTCAGGGATTAATCCGGCCCACGGTCAGCTTGAACAGCTAGCGAACGGCTTTGGCTAGCTTAGCTTTGACTGCCTTACTGGCATAGCCAGTTTTGGTAGCCGTAATTTTAACGGTGATGCGTTTGCCGGCATCAGCTTGCGCCAGCCGATAA
>JAIRPS010000178.1 GCA_031256885.1 Bifidobacteriaceae bacterium
TAATCAATGTGGCCATTGAAGGCCAGCTTTTAGCTGGTGCCTTCCTTGCCGCCACGGTTGGCACCCTGTCTGGTAGTCCATACGTTGGCATGGTGGCAGCACCATTAGCTGGCGCATTAGTTGGCGCCTTGCTCGCCCTGTTCGCGGTGCGTTACTTTGTTGACCACATCATTGTTGGTGTAGTGCTCAACGTTTTAGTTACCGGCGTAACCAACTACTTATTCTCAACCGTGCTAACAGCCAACCCGGCCACCTGGAACACGCCAGGACGTTTGCCAAAGCTACCCATCCCCTTACTTAGCCAAATACCGGTGATTGGTCCAGTCCTGTTCAACCAAAACGCTGTGGTTTACGCAATGTATATTTTGGTTGTGGTGCTGCAGATCATGCTTTTCCGTTCCCGTTGGGGCTTGCGTTTACGGGCCTGCGGTGAGCACCCCAAAGCCGCCGACACAGTTGGCATCAAAGTCAACCGCACGCGCGTGCGCAACACCATTTTGGGTGGTGCGATCGCTGGCTTAGGTGGCGCCTTCTTCACCGTGGCCAACGGCTTGGCCTTCGGCAAAGAAATGAGCGCCGGCAAAGGCTTCATTGCCTTAGCAGCAATGATTCTGGGACGCTGGAACCCCAAAGGCGCAGTGGCTGCTGCCCTGCTCTTTGGCTTTGCTGACGCTTTGCAGGCCTTCCTGTCGCCAGCCGGCACACCCATTCCCGGCAACATTTTGCTGATGACGCCCTACCTCGTGACCATTTTGGCAGTCGCCGGTCTAGTTGGGCGGGTAGTGCCACCAGCCGCTGAAGGAAAGCCCTACCAAGGATGAGCCAACCAACCGACCCAGACTTCTGGTTATTTACCCCCGGCCCGGTGCCTCAGCGCATCTGGGACGCCCTGTTGCTCGCCGCCCAAGGCGTGCTCAACCGAGCCTATGCACCATATTCCAACTACCCGGTTGGCGCCGCAGCCGTCACCCACAGTGGACGGTTAGTGCTCGGCTGCAATGTTGAAAACGCCTCCTACGGCCTAACCTTATGCGCCGAATGCTCATTAGTTAGCGACCTGGTCACCTCCGGCGGAGGGCAACTAGCTGCCTTTGTTTGCGTCAACCAGCAGGGCACAGTGATCATGCCGTGCGGGCGCTGCCGGCAGCTACTGCTCGAACATGGCGGTGGCACACTAGCCATTTTGACAGCCAGCGGCCCACAAACCCTCAGCGAGATTCTGCCGCAAGCTTGGGGACCTGATGATCTCAAGAACTAGCCTTTAACCACAAGACTGAAGCACCGACATCGGCACATTTTTCGGTGACCAGAGACGAAAGGAACGACATGTCACAGCAATACGAGGCCTTTGACGCGGTTGACGTGATTGTGCGCAAACGCGACGGCGGCCAACTGAGCGACGAGCAGATTGACTGGGTGATTGACGCCTACGTGCGCGGGCTAGTCGCTGACGAACAAATGGCTGCTTTAGCCATGGCGATCCTGCTCAACGGCATGGAACGTTCCGAAATCAACCGTTGGACCCAAGCAATGATCGCCTCAGGCATGCGCATGAGTTTCCACAGCCTGGGTAAACCAACCGCTGACAAACACTCCACCGGCGGTGTTGGTGACAAAATCACCTTGCCACTAGCCCCCCTAGTGGCTTGCTTTGGTGTAGCTGTGCCGCAACTGTCCGGGCGCGGACTCGGACACACCGGCGGCACACTGGACAAGCTCGAATCAATCAGCGGTTGGCGCTGCGACCTCACCGGCGATCAACTGACCCGCCAATTGCGTGATGTCGGTGCGGTGATTTGTGCGGCCGGCGCTGAACTGGCCCCAGCTGACAAACGCTTATACGCTCTGCGCGATGTCACCGGCACGGTCGAGTCAATTCCCCTGATTGCCTCATCAATCATGTCCAAAAAGATTGCTGAAGGCACTTCTGCGCTGGTCTTAGATGTCAAATGTGGTTCCGGTGCCTTCATGAAAAACCAGGCACAAGCCGCCGAACTCGCCCGCATCATGGTTGACCTTGGCAAACGCGCTGGTGTTGTCACTGTGGCACTGCTCACCGACATGTCCACACCGCTCGGCTTGACGGTTGGCAATGCCCTGGAAGTGCGTGAAAGCCTTGAAGTTCTGGCCGGCGGCGGACCGCCTGATGTGGTGGAGCTAACCGTGACATTGGCTCGTGAAATGCTGGCCGGTGCCGCCTTGGCGGCTCGCCGCGCTGAAGCGATTGGTGCCGGGTTCACCGCCTTAGACCCGGCCGCTTTAGAACAAGCTGATCCGGCAGAAGCTTTACGCAACGGCCACGCCATGGATGTTTGGCGGCGCATGATCACAGCCCAAGGTGGGGATGTTAACGCACCCCTGCCGGTGGCTCGTGAACGCGAAACTTTACGTGCGCTCGATGGCGGAACTCTCACCCGCCTCGATGCGATGGCGGTTGGTCTGGCTGCTTGGCGTTTAGGGGCTGGCCGGGCCCGCAAACAAGACCCAGTGCAGGCCGGTGCTGGGGTTGAGCTTCATGTCAAACCAGGCGACCGGGTGGTGCGTGGTCAGGTGCTGGC
>JAIRPS010000196.1 GCA_031256885.1 Bifidobacteriaceae bacterium
CATTTAGTGACGGCGAAACTGTCCGAATTGAACCTTTCCGAGCGGCTGGTTTCCCAGTGATCCGGGATCTGATTGTTGACCGTACCGGCCTTGACCGGATCATTCAGGCTGGCGGCACCATTGCGGTGGATGCTGGCACGGCACCGGACGCGGACACCCTTCAGGTCACCCACGAGCAAGCTGAGTTGGCTTTAGATTTCGCAGCCTGTATTGGTTGCGGTGCTTGTGTATCTGCCTGCCCGAATGGGGCAGCTTACTTGTTCACTGGGGCTAAGCTCCAGCATCTTGCCTTGGTGCCGCATGGTCGCCAGGAACGTGGAAAGCGGGCACGTGCCATGGTTGACCAGATGGAACACGAGTTTGGCCCATGTTCACAGATTGGCGAGTGCGCTTTGGCTTGCCCGGCCAATGTGCCGCTGTCCGCCATTGCCACTGTTAATAAAGAGCGTTTACGCGCCCTTTTCCGTGCCAAAGCTAACTGAGCCGTAGACTGACTGGCTGTTGCGAATCAGCACTAGTTTCGCGCGCGCACTATGGCATTTGCCAGCAAACCTGCCGCTATGCCAAAGCCTAAGCCTGCGGCAGCGCCAATGCCTACTGCTGACCAGGCGTGGTCACCGGTCAGATAGCCAAGCAGCGATCCAGCAACCAAGCCGAGAATAACAAAGCCACCGTAGAACAGGCCGACAACTTCGCCATGTTGGGCGTACCATTCTCGGCTTTCACGTGCCGATTGCAGACTGAGGTTCCATGCGTGGTTGAGGCCAAAGCTGTCAAACCGGTCAAGGAAAGCATCGAAGTTTGGTGCCAATTCGGCATCGTCGAATTTTTGACGGGTTATCTGCAGGGCTTCGGCTTCGCTGTGGCCTTCGGCGATTAAATCGGCGATGCCGTCAGCCAAGTAGGTGCGGATCTCTTCAGCAAAATCAGTTTTCGGCGTGCCACCCAGGCGAACTTGGGTTTTGGCAAGTTGCGCTCGGGCTTTGTCCATCTTGGCTTCCACTTTTGCTTGGATGTGCTGTTGCATGCTGGTTTGCCCGGCATAGCCTGATTTGCGGGCAATGCGTTCAATCAGTACGTCAAGTTCAGCTTGGACAGTCGGGCTGAGGGTTGGTTGGTTTGCATTCATTGGTGTCTGCTTCTTTCAGAGCTGGGTTGGTGGTGCTGTTGGTGAGACAGCTGGGATGTTTGGAGTGATCCCGGCATCGTTCAATAATGATTGGGTGAGTTGGGCAAGGACTTGCCATTGGCTAGCTTGAGTGGTCAGGCTGCGGCGTCCGGTTGCTAACAGCTTGTAGTACTTGCGCCGTGCACCAGGGCCACCCTCCCCCCAGTAGGACTCAACTTGGTTGGTCTGTTCGAGCCGTTTCAGTGCCAGATAGAGTGTGCCTTCCTTCAGTTCAAACTGATCAGCCGCTCGGGCTTTGACACGTTTAGCGAGGTCATAGCCGTATAGATCGCCGTTGGCGAGCATTGCCAGAATAATCAGGTCAATGTGCCCGCGCAGCAGTTCTTTGTCGATCTCAATGCTTGGATGATTCCTCATGAAATACACTGTAACACAGTTTACTCTGTCATATAGAGTATTCAGCACTACCTGGGGTGTCTTGCTGACAGAGCTGCCACACCCCCGAGCCCGGACAGAGCTTGCGCCCGGTCAAAATGTTGCCTCGATGCCAGAACTCCAACACGCCCGATGCAAACTAAGACACACAGCGCCGAACATGATCTTTGCGATTGTCGCCGCAGTCAACTAATGTAACTAGCGGCTGGTTGCGGACCCCTCCCGTGTCAGCAACCAGCCTACGGAACTGGGTATAAAGGCGACCAGGGGATCACACTTTCGTATCAATAACCAGCCCACACGCTGCATGTCTTGGTGTTACACCGCCCAGTCAGGTAACCTTGGACACGGTGGCGTGTCCGAGCGGCCTAAGGAGCACGCCTCGAAAGCGTGTGTGGGGGTAACTCCACCGCGGGTTCAAATCCCGCCGCCACCGCCATATCCTTTTGCGCTGATTGATGCTTACCATGGTCAGTCTGGGAGGAACGCTTGGTGCTTGGCTATCGCCAAGCAGACAAGACCAGAGCAACGCCGGTAGTACAGTCATTCCCTTCAAGAAGCGCTGCGTTTGGCTTGTTTCAGCACTTCACGCCAAGTCTGAATTCGTTTGAGGCGAGGACCAGTATCACGATGAGCCGGTTGCAAACCATCCAAACCAGAGCGGTAAGCCTTAACTTGGCTTGCCGCCAGAGGGTGCAAACGGTTAGAGCCAATCAACACAGCGTGAACATGGTCAATCGCTGAAACGCTGCCGGCAGGCCTATGCCAGGCTGCCAAAGCCCACCGCCGCAAAATACGTAAGGCACGATCAGTGCCTAAGCATGCCTGCAAATCGATTACGCCACCACGATCATGCGTCCCCCCGCTGGCGCTAAAACCGCGGTGATAAGCACCCTGTACAAAATAGTCACCCAGATCAGCATGTTTAGCAATCAACCCAGCTGCACGCAAGTCACGTTCCAACAATGGCAGCACTCGTTTGAGATCCGGGTCAACTATCACACCTTCAAAGCAAACCCACTTGTCACCGTAGAAACTATCGCGTCCCCAAGAATCACTTGGGCAATGCTGTAACAAATCTTTGGATACCTTCGGTCCAGAGACAATTTTCGCCACCAGTCGCAACGGCTGATTGACCCGCAGCGTCTCCTTCACACGGCGATTGTTGGACCACCAACCCTTGAACATTTCGCCGCGTTTCAGCTCAGTCAAAGCCGGACTTGGCAGCTTGCCCAACAGTTGCCCGGCACTGAAATAGCGAATCTCAGATATGTGTCCTTTAACAACATAACGTACCTTGAACTGGGGTTGGCCTGTGCTCAACCTCACCGTGTTGGCAACCACCGACTGCTCCACGAAGGTTGGAACAACCAACTGCACCGGGCTGACCAGTAACGCAATAGTTGTGACCGTAGTGACGAGTCGATGTTTAGAGATCACTGCAAGCCTCCCGCATTCCGCCACCGCACAGCAAAAATCAACACGGCACACCGTACCATAGCCTTCAGGTCGAGCACCCGCTTTGATGTCTCGTGAAACACTTGTTGATCAGCGATGAGTCTGCGCAGACAAGCTTGCCTGAAAGCCGTGTGATTGTCAGTTATGCTCAAAGCATGCAGTTGCGTTTTATGGCTGGCCTGATCATTAGTGTGCTGACGTTTGGTTTGGCACAGCCGGTCTCTGCCAGTTCAGATGATCAACAACTAGCCGGTCGGGTTGTGGCATTGGATCCCGGCCACGGTGGCGGCGCTGGAGCCAACAAACTGGTCAGCGATGGCCGTGGACACCGCAAACCCTGCAACACTTCAGGCACATCAACCAACCAAGGCTACACAGAACACCAGTTCACATTGGATGTAGCCAAACGCACCGCAAAATTGCTGCGCCAACATGGCATCATTGTCAAAATGACACGCACCACCGATAACCTAACCAAAGCGTTATGCGTCAACCGACGCGGCACTTTTGGGCAACGCGTTGGCGCTGAGCTGATGGTTTCAATTCATGGGGACGGTAACAACAACCCAAACTTCAAAGGCTATTTTGCTTTGGTTTCCAGCCCACCGCTCAACAAAGCACAAGGTGCTGCCTCACGAGATCTTGGGCGGCGGCTAATGAGGCAACTGGATAAGCAAGGTTTCACCCGCAACAAGGCGTTTTCTGGTGGTTGGATGCCACGCTCGGACACCGCCGGCTTGAACTTCTCAAAAGTACCAACCGTCATGATGGAACTGGGTGAAATGCGCAACCCAACTGAGGCTCGCCTGATGTCCTCAAAGTCCGGTCGTCAGCGGTACGCCCAAGCCCTCGCTGATGGCATTATCAACTATCTCAAA
>JAIRPS010000206.1 GCA_031256885.1 Bifidobacteriaceae bacterium
TAAGCATTTGCGCCGTTTTGACGGCGCGCGACCCGTGAGAAAACAGCGGTGGTGGCCACTGGGCTGGATGAAGCACCAACCCAATCGCCGTAACGCAAGGTGAAAGTCTGCGTTGAACCATCAGTATAAGTAATCGTTGCCGTGCCCGATGCCGCAGCATCAGTGGCCGTTCCAACCAAGGCAATCTTGGTGGTATCGCTGGCCAGAGGCAGGCGGAAACGCGAACCATCCGAGATCACATTGTCCGGTGCACCAAATTGGGTGACCGGCAAACGCACCCGCATACCGGCGGTGGCACCACTGGTCAGGCTGACTGTTGTGCCTTGAACATATGGGTATGGTGTGGCGGTGGCTAGGTCATCAAGATTGAAACTGTAACCGCCGGAATCGCAGTATGCGATAGTCCCCAAACGGGTGAGGCAGGTCGAATTGAAAGCGCCTTCAAAACTACTAGCCAAAGTGACCAAAACATAGCCGGTGACACTGCCCAGATCAACTGGCCCGGCGGCATCGGCAAAAGTGGCAGCCACTGTGATGGCGTGCAAGCCTGGCGTGGTCAAGCTGTGCGGCAAAGCAATATCGGCAGCGCCGCGTTGACCGCGCACAATCGTGGCGGGAATTGGGCCAGCGCCATCTTGGAAGTCAACTGTGGCGGTAACGTCAGCCAGTTCAATCCGGCCACCAGTCACCGAAGCGACCGCTAAGCCAGTGCCGCTGCCTTGGGCGGTTGACTGTTGCGCTTTGGCTTCAAGAGCTGGCTGGTCAGCTTGCGCCGCTGAACCAAGTGTGGCCGGAACTTTACCAACACCAAAATCATTGGGGGTGCTTGACAAAGTCAGTGCTAATTCGCCGCCTTGCCGGATTTGCTGCATTGACACATAAGCATGATCATAAGGTTGACCATTGAGCGTTGCTGAATTGATGTACTGCAAGGTTTGTGAGGTGCCACCTGGTGCAGTGATGGTGAATGGTGTGGTGGAGCCTTCAGGAGTGATCACCGCCTTAGCGAACATTGGGGCGGTGATGAACCAGTTAGGTGTACCTGGGATGGCGTTGAACGTGCCGAGCATCGAAGCCAGGATCCAGGAAGAAATCGTGCCCAGGTCATCATTGCCAGGCATGCCGGTGGGCGTGTTGGTGAAAAGCACGCGGGCGGCACGCATGATCGCTGAGGTCTTCCACGGTTGGTTGGTGTAGAAGTAGGCGTAAGGTGCTTGCAAATCCGATTCGTTATTCGGGTTGAAAGCGTAATTATTGGAGTAGGCGTATGCTCCGCCAACCCACGACTTACCCGGTGCTGTTGCAAAATCTGCCAGCACATCACTCATGCCAAAGAAGACATCCAAACGCTGGAGCGCTTTTTCTTCACCGCCCATCAGGCTAAATAAGGCTGGCCAATCTTGGTGAGCAAACCACTGGTACTGCCAGGGCGTGCCCTCATGCCAACCGGACTGGTTGCGTGGATTAGTGCCGTTAACCCAGTCGCCGGCCAGGTTACGCACTGACGGAAAACCAGTGAAAGTGACGTCATTGAGTGTGTCAGTGATTGAACTGTTCCAAAGGTTTTCAAAGTTGTAGCAAGCTGAGCGTAAACGCCGCGCCTCAGTGGTGTGACCCAAGCGCTCCCCCATTGCTGCCAGGCCGCAATCGCCAAAGGCATACTCGTAGGTTGCTGAACCGGATTGGCGGCGATCACCGTAAGGTAGGCCACCGGTTGACAGGTAGTTCACCCAACCGTTTTCCCAGTAGGACGGATTACCATCGCGTCCACGCACTTTGCTGGAGATTGGCGCTGGCGGCGTGCCCTGCGAGTTGGTCCATAACCATTGCCAAGCCCGTTCGCGCAGGTCGGAATCGTCATCGAGAATGCCGAAAGCATCAAGTGTGGTCATCCAGGGGGTGAACGAGTCGCCCGACATCACATTGGTTTCGCCTTGACCTAAGGTCCAACGTGGTGCCCAACCATTGGCATCAGCCTGCCGCACCAATGAGAAAGCCATATCGCGAGCCCGCTCCGGGAAAAGCCAAGCAACAATCTGGTTTTGCGAACGGTAGGTGTCCCACAAGGAGAACATCTGGTAGTAGGGCTTATCTGACTGGTAAATGGTTGTCATATCGGAGGTTGTGTATTTACCATCGACATCGGAAGCTAGCGAAGGATGTACCAAAGAGCGGTAGAGCGCTGAATAGAAGGTGATCTTGTCAACTTCTGGGGTGGAATCGGCAATAGCAATGCGGTTCAAAGCGGCATTCCACTTATCATGCGCTTGGGCAGCCAACTGTTCCAGGGTGATCATTTGACCACCGGGCAGAGTTTGCTCGGTCACCCGGTTCAGCTCAGCACCAGTTGCTGTGGTGTATGACAAGGCAACGGAGACTTCAATGGGAGCAGTACCTGGCCCAAAAGTGACACCAGCATTGAGGTTGGAGCCGCTGGCGTTCGAGGCACTGAGGGGTTGGGAAGTCCAGTTGAAACTGGTGCTGGACTGGGCTGACCAGGTAGCAAACGGCTCAGAGAACTTGGCAGAAAAATGCACACGGTAACGGTCAACACTTGATTCGCTGCAGAAGTTACCACCGGTGATGTAGCCCTGAATCGTGTCATGGCTGCCATCAGGGTTGGTTAGAATCTGCACTTGACCACCGTAGGATGTGCCGTTTTGCCTGCCAACGTCCACAAAAACCGCCCGGTTGGCGGCACCATCGGGGAAGGTGTAACGCTGAATTGCGGTGCGTTCGCTGGCTGCAATCTGCGTTTTAATCCCGTTATTGAAGGTCACCTCGTAGTAGCCAGGTGTGGCGCTTTCGTTACTGTGGCTGAAAGGCGCACTATAAGCACTGTAACTGGCTGAGTTAGTGAAGGCGGTGACCGGCTGGAAACGGAAAGATGACTGCGTTTGGCAGCCAACCCCAGCCAGGTGGGTTTGCGAGAACCCAATAATCGAGGTGTCACCATACTGGTAGGCGGCGTAGGCGTTGACCCTGGTGTCTGGCGATGATTGGATCATGCCAAATGGCACAGTCGCCCCCGGGTGGGTGGTGCCATCGTTGGTGTTGCCAATTGACGTGTTGACGTAACTGGCTGGGTTGGTGACCAAGGGATCATCCGCAGCGGCCGGCAAGGCAGCCGCCCCTATCATGCTCGCGCCCAGCGCAAGCGCGGTTAGCCCAGCGAGCCAGTGCCCCCCAGCTCGCCGTGACCTTGTTTGATGCTGTATCATCGTCGACTCCTTCTCGTGTCCGGGAAGCGATTACGGTTCAATCCGCAACCACCGATTTTGTCTAAGACAGCGCTGTCAGCGCGGCTTATCTTTCAGCCTACCACTAGAGCGCCACTGCGACGGGTTTTTGGGCAGTGAAATGTCTCACAAGTTTTGTCAGGTGCCTGTGACAGCAGCTGAAGCGCTGGTCAACACCAAGAACTACGATTTGGTTGGCGGCGGGTAGATGGCCGGGACTGGCCCTGAGCCGCGAGTGACCTGAGATGCCGAAGGATCGGCTAATGCGCCGGTTCCGCCAATCGCCCAATTGAGACACTCATCAATCACCTGATGCACTGCCGCCAGGTTGGCGGCGGGGGCATCTTCATCAATCTGAGCATCAATCCCCGCCCCGTCAGGCCGCACAAGCAGCATATTGACTTGCAGTTTTTTCATATAACCGGCATCAACAAAACAGGCTTGGGCTTGCCGCAGTTCAAGTAATGTGAAGCGGGCACCACTATGCTCAACGAGTGTTACCCAATTAGGTAAAAGCGTCCGCAAATCCGCCATGAACGCCGGCGGCTGACCTTTCCACCAAGTTTCAATTGCCCGTGCCTCGTGCACTAAACTGATGCTCGCCAAAGCAAACTGCACGTCCGCTGTTTGAATAGCTTGGATAATACTGTCCAACTCTTCTTGACGCTGCATAATATCGCTCGGTTCAACCGGACTAATTGACAAGTCTGCAAAATGAACCTCCTCACGTTCCAACATTATGTTGCGTAAAGCCCGTTCCCGGGCCGACTCAGCATCAGTTACTTGAAGCGAAGGTTGCACTAATGCTGCTGCTTGGCTTGGTGTGGCCGGATCAGCCAAAAGCGACTCAACAACACTGGCCGCCGGCGAGGCAGCATCCAGCGGACCAGAGGAGGAGGCAGTAGTAGCACAAGCAACCAAGCCAAGAGACAGTGCGGCAAACAGGCCAGTCAGCAAAACCGATCCCACAATACGTCGATCCATCAAAACTTTGACTCCTTCCTGTAGGTCACCGTCTGTTCTGGAGAGACTACCAGAGATAACTTATGACTCTTCCATCCGTGCAAGTCATTGCATGCACAAAAAATCAGAACACACATCGCAAAGCGATAATTTACCGTCGTGACCTGGGCGAACACTCTCATATTGCCTTTGTTGTAAGCACTGCACAAGCGTGCAGCGTTGAGTATTTCTACTGGAATATTCCATTGAAGCAAGCCGGATGGGTTGTGCTCAGTGTTGTTGAATGGGCAGGTGGCGGGCGAGCGGTGCGGAATCGGCGGGGGTTAGCACGGTGAGTGTGCCGGCGTTTTGATCACCCACCACGGTTGCTAAACCAACAATGGCGCTGCCTTGGAGGGAATAACGTAAACCAATTGTTTGCTCATTACCGCCAAGATCAGCCACAGTCCAAAGATTTGTGCTGCCACCATTTATTTCAATGGTTTTTTCAGCTGATTCTTGACCATCAGCATTAACCGCAACCACCCGTAAAGTTACCTGGCTATCAGTTACCCCAGCAATTGTTCTGGTACCTTCAACCACCGGAAGAAAACCACGGCGTGGCGCATTAGCTCCAGCGCTCCAAGCAATATCACGGGTTGGCACAACAGCAGCGGTTGGCGCACTCCCCTCCACCGCCGGCGACGAGTCCGGTTCAGCCGGCGTCGAGTCCGGTTCAGCCGGCGTCGTGTCGACAGCCTGCCCTACCTCCACCGACATGGCAGCAGCAATCACCGGGCGGTCCGCCGAAATCAAAGCACTGTAGACACCTTCAGCTAAACCAAGTAATGACACTTCGGTGACCACACCAGATGGCACCACCAGGTCCTCTAAGGCCGGCAAGTCAACCACGCCTTGTGGGCCAACCAAACTGACTTGCACATGTGCATCATGTTTGCCGGGAGCTAATAAACGCAGCACGGTTGGGTCGGTGGTATCTAAATCACTGTTTTCACTGACCACACCCGGTAGCACAAAATTGGTCATTGGACTAGCCCCCGGCACCACAAAATCAACGCCAGCCGACACCAAACCATCAAGCCGCGAATGCTGAATGTAGGCAACAATTTCACCACCGGTAGCCACCACTTTGACAGCCAAACTGGCTGAAGCACTGGCTAAACCATCAAGGCGAATAACTCGCTGCGAATTAGGCGGCAAAGTCAAGCCGCTGGTCCCCACCGCATCAATTGGCCCTGCCGGACCCCACAGTGTCAAATCAACCTGCACAGCCGTCCCACCAGGGTTAACCAAAGTCAAACGGACGGAAGAACCAACCTCGGTTGACCCACCCAATAACCAGGCTTCGGCAGTTGGCGCAAAACAGGAAGCACCCGCCAAGCCGCGTAAATCGCCATCGCCAACATTGATGATTGCGCCGCCGCCGGTCAAAGCACTACCGTCACCAGTGGCTTCGGCGGCAACCACTAATGATTGTGCGCCAACTGTCTGGCTGAGCACAGCCAAAGGGGCTGTGGCCGGGTCTTTTGCTGTATCGCCAACTAGCCAGCTGCTGCCGCCAGAACTGCCGGAGACAATGGCGGTGAGCTTTGTCCAAACTGTTGAAGGGCGCGGATCATAGGCCGGGTCGTAGATCAGGTCATCGCCAGCGCTCGCTTCAGTTGCCAAACGCAACTCGGCTGGGCAAATCACCCGTGAAGCGCCAGCGTCAACCGGCACAGCCGGCGGTGAAGCCACTGGCCAAGAAATTGGCGGCGCTTGCCAATCGAACCACAATGCGATTGCCGCTGCACCAACCAACAGTAAGGCACTCAGGCTGGCGGCAATCACTCTAGCGGGACGTGCCATGAACGCACCTCCTCAGTGAACCACCAGCAGCTGAACTTGCAAATGTCATGATCACACATCCTCAGCGGTTGCGCGGCGGCGCGGCAACGCCAGCACCAAGGCGACCAGCAAAACCGTCAGTTGAAAAGTCACCAGCCGGTCAGCTTGCTGCCAAATCAGCAAACGCCCACCGCTGGCCGGCACTTCGAAAGCTTGCTGCCAACCATGATCAGTTGAACTAACTGTTTGACCACCCACCGTTGCCCGCCAAGCCGGATCAGCAACCTGCGCTAAGCGCACCACTCGGCCAGCTTGGCCAGGTTCAATCACTGCTGAATTGGCAGGTAATGCTGTCCAGCTGCCATCAGGCTCAACCAGTTCAGCCCAAGCCGCGCGGGTGGGTGATTTTGCGTCACCAACTCGCCAAGCCACACCTGCTCGGCTGGTTTCGGCGGCCCTAGCCAAACCTTCAGTGGCGTCAAGGGCTGCCAGCAAGGTTTTGTTACCGGCTGGCACAAAACAAAAGCCAATCCCCCAAGCGCTCAGCGACTCAGCCACATTACGCCCGGAACCGCCCACCATATTGGCTACCAGTTGTGACAAACCAGCCAAATGCGGCGGTTGGTCAGCCACCGCCGGGTCGGTTAGTGAACCGGTCAGGCGGTCAGCCGTGATCACATTAGCCCACTGGTCTAACGAAACATCAATACCGCGAACCACCTGCCAAGTGGTTACCCCATCAGTCTGATTGAGCAGCAAAGTACTGGTTTGATCTTGTCCTTGAGCAGAGTGGGCAGCGATTGCTGGCAAGCTGGCCGCGCCTTGCCCGGTCACTGCTATTTGACGGTCGGAACGCCACTGCCAGGCGACATCAGCTAATACCAGTAACGGCCCAGCCATCATCACGCAAGCCAGCACGCCTGCCTCGAGGCGGCGGGCTCCACCAACTGTGACCAGCCAAGCTGCCGCGCCATCAGCGCCCGCCGTGGCGGCTAGTAATAAACCAGCCTGCACCAGGCTAACCAGCCCACCGGCCCAAGGCGTGACCATCACCCCGTCAACTGCGGTGGTTGGCACACGACCTGCAACAAAGACGCCTAATAAGGCAAATAGGCTGATCAGCCAGCCAAAACGGGCAGCCCAAGCGCGTGGTCCGGGGCGCAGCAATGCCAGTAAAGCGACCAAGACCAGCAAACCACTAACAGCCAGTAACACACCTGTCAGCACCGGCAGGCTGGCCGGAACCACTGGATCAGCTGGCCAACCGAGCAGCGCTAAACGCAGCGATGTTGGCTGATGTGGTAGCGGCAAACCGGGATCGCCTAAGAAAACCCGCCAACTGCCTTGCTGCCAGGCGGCCCGCAGCTGTCTGATTGACAAGAGCAGCGGTATGACCATTACTAGCAGCAAGCGCCATTGAAAACGTGTCACCACCAAAGCGGCAACCACGCCGAGCAGCAGCACCGGCAACAACAATGGTGTACCGGCTACGGCAATGGCGGCTAAGAGACCGGCTGCTGCCGCATCGCTGACTGAGTAACGCCGTGAAATGATCGAGCGTTCAACTCGACCAGCTAATGAAGTTTGGTCAGCCGCCCGGCGTATCAAATCACGACGGTCCAAGCCGCAGCAACGGGCACTTGTCAGCAAAATCCACGGGATGATCGCGTGAGTGACCGCCGCACCTAAACGACCATCGGCCAATGACAGCCACAAGCTGGGGGCGGCCAGGTAAACAATTGACGCCCAAACGCGCACAGCCACCGACCGGGCCGCAGCCCCGGCGGCGTACCAGGCACCAATCGCTGCCAGCAGCGGCGCTGTGATGGTCAAGAACAGTACGCCATGACCCCAGGAGATTGTCTGAGCGAATGCTAAGACCCAGCTAAATGGGTCAGCTGGACCGCTGTGACCTAAACCTTGGCTGATCACTGGATCAAAAGCCCACTGCCAAACCGCGCTGACCGACAGGTCTAAACGGCTGGCAGCCCCACCAACGAGCTGCTGCGCACTGAGTAAATGTCCCAGGCTGACCAAGGTGGCCAGCACTGCTACAGCCCAAGCGATTGTTTTGCCAACCCGCCGGGCAGCCGCCAAAGCAGAACGGTCGGCCAGTTCCACCTCGGAAGGTGCCTCCGCTAAACGCACCGCCTCGGCGCGCGCTAAGCGGCGGTCACGATGCATTGCCCGCACATCACGGTTGGTCGTTAGCAGTGGCCGTAAAGTTGAGCGACGCAGGCGGCGGCTGGCTGATGCGAGGCGGCGTGAAGCAGCCAAACGGGCCGGGTTGGCTAAGACTGCCCAGGGTGCCACTAGTTCAGTCACCATCAAGTCAATGTCTTTGCGGGCTAGCCGCCATAAGGTCCGCGCTACACCGGATATCACGGCTGCTGCCGCCACCAGGGGCATCAGCGGTAAGGGACAGTGCACTAGCTGCGTGTGGATGAATGCGCGTCGCCGCGCCCCAAAGCTGCGGCGCGGATCACTGCGGCGCGAACGTGCCCGCAGACCGCGGAAACTCGCCTGTTCATGGTGTATAACGGCATCGGGCACTACGATAACGCGATAGCCAGCCAGGCGAGCCCGCCTTGACAGGTCCAAACCATCACGGAACGGCCCCAAAGCTGGGTCAAAACCGCGTAACTCAGCCCAAGCATCCGCCCGCACCAGCATGCCTGCGCTGCCCACCCCGAGCATGTCTTCGCGGTGATCGTACTGGCCTTGGTCTAGTTCACCGTCTTCAGCCCCAGTCATGCGCCGGCCAAAGCGCGAAGTGGTGACACCAACTTCCCCCAAAGAGCCGGGCAGGTCAACCCGCAATTGTTTAGGCCCAGCAATCACCACTGAGGGCGCAAATTCGATTGCCCGGGAGAGCTTTTCCAAACAGTCTGTGGCCGCAAATGCGTCATCGTGCAGCAAAAAAATCCGCTCAGCTGGTGCCATGGCTACTGCTTTGAGGCCTTCGGCGACCGCCCGCCCAAAGTTTTTGGCACCGCGCGCCTGCACTGCCACCAAAGTCTCAGCTTTGATGCCGCAACGCACTGCCATTTGACTGATTGCCGGGTCTTCCTGCTCGCCGACATTGACCAGCACCACCCGTTCAGGGGTTCGGGTTTGCTCAGCCAGACAAACTAAAGCGCGGGGCAAGTTAACCGACCGGCCACGTGTGACCACCACAGCTGTGATCGGTGCTTGCGCTACGTCGGTCGGGTTTCTCACAGGCCAGCTGCACGCCGCTGTTTGATCTTGCGGCGTTCGCGTTCGGATGTGCCGCCCCAAATACCGAACCGTTCATCGTGCGCCAAGGCATACTCGAGGCATTCGCGCTGCACCTCACAAGCCGAGCAGATGCGCTTAGCTTCGCGGGTGGAGCCGCCCTTTTCGGGGAAGAACGCCTCCGGATCTGTCTGTGGGCACAAGGCCAACTCTTGCCACGCCAGTGGCTCAATAGACGTGCGGTCACCCAGTAGAGCAACCAACGCTTGCCAAGCTTGCCCGCCAGTAGCGTTACCGGTCGATTCGTTGGACTCGCCAAAGACGTTCCACATACTTGCCCGTTCCTCCCCGTTTAGTCATCAAGGTTAGGAGACTAAGTTACACGCAT
>JAIRPS010000171.1 GCA_031256885.1 Bifidobacteriaceae bacterium
ATCCCAACCCTTGTTGGCATTCCAAACTCCGCCCCCGTACTCTTCGGGACAAGGTAAACCTAAATGCAAGCCGATGTCTAAAACTACTCGGGCGGCGCGGAAACGTTGCGAATCAATCATGCCAAAACGATCCCCCGGATCATCTAAGAAACCAAGTTGTTCCATCAACCGTTCGGCATACAGGGCCCAGCCTTCGCCATGGCCAGACACCCAGCAGCCAAGCCGCCGCCAGCGGTTCAGCTGGGCGGCCCGGTAAGTGGTGGTGGCTATTTGCAAATGATGGCCGGGCACGCCCTCATGGTAAACAGTGGTGCGTTCCTTCCAAGTGTTTAGTTTGGTAACGCCTTCCGGAATGGACCACCACATGCGTCCGGGGCGGGAAAAATTTTCAGAAGGGCCGGTGTAATAAATCGCGCCAGTGTGCGTTGGCGCAATCATGCATTCCAGTTGACGCACCGGTTCAGGCACATCAAAATGCACGCCAGCTAAAGCTTGCATTGCTTGGTTGGAAATTTGCGTCATCCATTGTTGCAATGCGTCAGGGCCGTCAAGTTGGCGGTTCGGATCAGCGTTGAGCGCCTCAGTTGCTTGGGCTACGCTAGCGCCAGGCCCAGCAATCAGCTCAGCTAGTTTTTCTTGCTCAGCAGTGAGGGAGCGTAACTGTTCAAGACCCCACTGGTAAGTTTCCGCCAAGTCAACAGTGGCACCAACAAAGTAACGTGAAGCTAACTCGTACCGTTCGCGGCCCACTGCATCCTCGTCTGGTGCCGCCGGGGCTAGCTGCTGGCTCAGATAAGACGCCAACTGCCCGTAGGCGGCGCGGGTTTGTTTGGCAGCCTCACCTAAAGCTTTGCGTAATGATTCCGGCTGGGCGCTGGCACGCTCCACCAGTTGGTCAAAAAAACTGCCAGGAACAGCCAATTCGCTAGCCTGTTTGACCCCTATGGCCACCTGCCGGGCGGCCGGCATTTTGCCTGATGCGCGGCCCTGTTCTAAGGCTGCTTGGTAGCCTTGTAAAGCTTTGGGAACACCCGCTAAACGTTGGGCAACCACTTGCCAATCCTCAAGGCTGTCCGTTTGCATCAGGTCAAAAACTTCACGGCAACGTTGCAGCGGGCAATCCAAAATGTTCAGCTCTCGCTGCCATTCGCCCATCTCGTACCGTTCCAAATCGACGCCTAAACGTTCGCGCATGGCCGCCACAGTGACTTGGTCGGTTGCGTCAAGCGCGGCAGCGCCTAAGCTGTCTTGAACAGCCTTGGACAACTTGGTTAGGGTGTGTTGCTTGAGGTCAGCGACTTCGCTGAGGCCAGCTGGCGACATGTCGTCAATCAGATGATCGTAACCAACCACTCCGCCCAAAGTCGCCTCCAAAGGGACCAGGCGTGAGCAGTTCTCGAGATACTCATCCGCAATTTGATCAATCTTGCTCGGTTGACGTGGTGAGGTCATGCCAGAAGCCTACTCTGCTTGGTGCAGTGCCCCGGCACATACAGTTATCAACAATAGTAAAAAAAGCTTGACTGGCGCATAACCACCACCTAAGCTGCTGGGGTGGACCAACATGCTGATAATGCCGATTTGCGCACTTTAACCAACCAACCGACCAAGCGGCACGGGCCAGACCGGGGAACAGGGCCGCAACGCGAAACAACCCCACCGCTGGACCGTCCCAGTTGGCGTTTAGCTTTAGGTAAAGAGTGGTACACGCTGCTGCGTTACTGGCAGTGGATTAAACCAGGTCAACAATGGGCGCACCCCGGCAAGTCAGCTGAGCCGTGGCAGGGTGCAGAAGGCTGGTGGACTTACGCTTCACACGCCACGCCGCTGCTCCGGCAACTGAAAGATGTTGACATGGTTTTGCAGCAAAACAAAATAACAAACTTACGTCTGGCAGCGGCATGTCTCGATGGCGTTAAATTAGCGCCCGGTGAACGCTTTTCTTACTGGCGGCTGATTGGGCGGCCAACTCGTCGGCGCGGTTTTAAATCAGGGATGGTTTTACAAAATGGGCAGGTACGTTCGGGCGTTGGTGGTGGGCTGTGTCAACTTTCTAACCTGATATATTGGATAACTATTCACACACCACTGCGGGTAGTGGAACGTCACCGCCACAACTATGATGTTTTCCCTGATACAGCCCGCTCGCAGCCTTTCGGGTCTGGGGCCACCTGCTTCTACAATTACGGTGACCTAGGAATTGTCAACCCGACTGAACAAACATTTCAGCTACGCATACGTTTGACGGCCGACAATTTGGAAGGCTGCTGGCAAGTCGATACGCAGCCTTGGCAGACCTATGAGGTTTATGAGCAATCCCACCGTTTCCGGCAAGAGCTGTGGGGTGGGTATTCACGTCACAATGTGCTTTGCCGGCATGTTTTCACCCCCCAAGGCGAACTGATGGCCGACGAGTTTGTAGTTGAAAACCACGCCATAATGATGTATAACCCCCTGCTCGAAGCGGGTTGAGCAACTTCTGCGCGAGGTTTGTTTCTTAAATCCGCCTTTTTAAGAAACAAACCTCGCGCTGAAGCGCTTGCGGCCTCGCCTCGGGCTTGAAGTGCTTGGCGTGTCTGGCTGCGCGCTGAAACCTCTGCCTGCGCACTGCCGCTAAGGTCGGTTGTGTGGTTAGACTGGCCCGCCGCCTCCGGATTGATACACCGCCCAATGTGGTGGCTGCTACGCATGCAGCGCTGGAGGGCGAAGGCCAGAAACTGATCAACCTGAGTGATAGCAACCCCACCCGCCATAATCTGTTTGACCAGCACATACTCGAAGTGGTGGGGCAAGCTACCAAACAGGCAGCACTCTATGACCCGGACCCGCGCGGGCCGTTGATTGCGCGCAGTGCACTAGCGCATTATTTTGGTGGCGCACCCAACGAATACTGGTTGACCAGTTCAACATCCCAAGCCTATGCCTGGCTGTTGCGCATCCTGGCTGACCCTGGTGATTGCATTGCCATTCCGCTGCCCGGCTACCCACTGATTGAACCAATAGCCCGACTTGCAGATCTGACAGTACGTCCTTATGCCAGCCACTATGTCGAACCGGATGGTTGGCTGCTGGATGCAGCCAGCTTGTCACGCGCCATCGCCGGACAGGAAAATCAGCCAAGAACCAGCAGCAACCCTGCGGCGTTGGGCACCGACCAAATTATTGGCCACCACCCGCCCGCTGTGGGTGCCACCCAAACGATTGGTCACCACCCGCCAGCTGTGGCCACCAACCAAACTGTTGACTGTGAGCAGATGGCACGCGCCGTCATCGTCGTTAATCCAGGTAATCCGACGGGAGCATATTTGGCAGGCTCGGCCCGCCAAACTCTGGTTGAACAGTGCGCCCAAGCAGGCGTTGCACTGCTGGCGGATGAGGTATTTCACCGATTTGCGGTGGAACTCAGCCCACCACCGGCCAGTTTTCATGGCGAAACGGCTTGCGTCACCTTTACTTTGGGTGGGGTATCGAAACTGCTGGCGGCTCCACAACTGAAACTGGCGTGGATACATTTATCTGGCCCGGCGGAGCAAACGACATTACTCAGCGAGGCTTTAGACCAGGTGGCAGACATGTTCCTGCCGGTCAATCAGGCAGTGGCGGTTGCGCTACCTGAACTGCTCAGCCTAGCTGAAAGCAGTGTCCAGACCACACATCGGCGCTTAGCTAATAATTTGGCAACCGCTCGCCGCCTTTTAGCTGCCCCCCACTGGCGGGTGCGACGTTGCGATGGCGGTTGGATGGTTCTGGTGGATTATTACGGTGAGCAACCGGCAACCGACCATGCTGAGTTGACAGTCAACCTGATGCGCCAAGCTGGTTTGGCGGTTCAGCCGGGTTGGTTTTACGACTTAGCCAGTCCAAATGTACTGGCAATCTCGCTGCTGCCCGATGAGCAGGATTTCAGCGCAACACTCAGCCGTTTGGCTGGTTTCGCAAGCCAAACTGCCTAAACACAGCTGCCGCAGAGCAGTCTGCTGACGGCAGAACGACGCCTGGAGGGGTGGTGGATGGTGTGTGGGAGTCGGCTGTTGCAGTCTGCTGCCGGCAGAACCATGTCCCGAGGATTACCTGATGCATCAACAACCCTCAGAGACCACGGGAGCGGAGGTTCGCAAGACGCTTGGTCGATATGTTTGATGTATCAACAACCCCACCCCGCGATCCCCCGGAGGTTCTGCGATGCTCTGATGGGTATACCTGTATGCTGGCTCAGTCAGTCCAGCCGACTTTAGTGTCGGCATTTAATTCAAGGAGTGGTTTTCCAATGAAACTATTTTCCCGCCGTGATGGCTTGTCACGGCCTAAAGCACGCCGTCTGGCGGCATCAGTTGCCGCGCTGGGCTTGGCTTTAACTGTGGTGCCTTTGGCAGCCGGTGTGGCCAGCACATCAAATGCTGACAAAGAGATCGCAGGTGGTTGTGGCGGTCGCTTGACTGCCAACAGCCAGTCAAGCACTGACGATGGTACTGGCGCTATTGCCGGCTCTGTCTCGGTGACCGGCGTGGCCGCGCCTAAGTACACCTCAATTGGTGTTTGGCTTGACGGCCAGGAGTACTCTTGCGTTACGGTTGAGCAAGACGGTTCGTATTACATTCCCAACTTGTCGGCAGGCCACCATTCACTGATGGCTTGGGCACCCGGCCTGTATTCGCGCGGCTTTAAGGATGTTGAATTAACTGATGGCGGCTTTGTCTATGACGTCGACTTTGAGTTGACGCCAATCCCGCCAGTGCCGGATGAACTCAGCTTGACCAGCGGCGGCGACCCGGTGACGCATCCGGAAGATGGTTATGGCGCAATGTTTGCCTTCTTCACTGAGCCGCTTGGCCTTTCCTTAGCTAACCAGTGTCCTGGGGGCAGCGCCACTTGGCAACTTGATTTTTGGGGTGAGGATCTGCTGCAAGGCACTTTGAGTGAAGGCCCAACTGGCACATATTCCGGCCTGATTCCGCAGGCATACCCCCGTCACGGCTACGCCATGCTGACAATTGACATCGTTTGCCCGAGCGGCTCCACCACCACGGTTCAGGCTGATCTTTACTTTGACCCCAGTGGTGTAGTGGTTGACCAGTATGGCAGCCCGGTTGCTGGCGCGGTTGCCGAGTTGTATTACAGCTATTGCGAGGGCTGCGGTTGGGATTTGGTTCCGGAATACCAGGCTGGCGTTTACGGCAACAAGATTGATGCAGCCACCCCCAATAACCCGCAAACCACGGCTGCTGACGGTCGTTTCGGTTGGATGGTTACACCAGGTATCTACCGTGTTGAGGTGACTGCAGCCAATTCCAGTTACCGTGTTGTCACCCCAGCTTTGACCGTAGAGCCAGTACGCACCGGGCTGGTTATCACTTTGCCGCTTGATCACGCTCAGCCGCCCGTTGGAACACTCAGCTTTACTAGTGTTGACCCTGGTCAAGTACTAGATCTCAGTGGTTTAAGCTGGCCGGAAGCAGCAATTGCTAACCCTGATGATCCGATTGAATACCCAACTGCTTCAGTGATTATTGATGAGGTCACTTGGACTGCGGGCGGCCAAACCTTGGGTACTGAGTCAACTTTGACCGTGCCAGCAGCGGTGGCCGGGCAAACCGTTGGAGTGACTGTGACGGCACACCGCCGGGTGGTTGGCCACCGTAATGGCATTGCCCCCAATTTGCCCGATGGCGCTTTCCAAACCTTTGATTTCCCAGCTTTCAGCCAATCTTTTGGTCCTTGGCCGGTCAGCGGGGAACCACCAGCGCCCACACCTATCCCCACCGTAACGGTTACTGAAACGGTTACTGAAACTGTTACCCCCCCGCCGGTTACTGAAACGGTTACCGCCACTGTGACCGCTCCGCCAGTCACCTTGCCTGCTCAAACAGTTACCGCCCCGGCAGCCACCGTCACGGTGACGCAGCCAGGCACGCAGCCAACCGTTGGGCAGCGTTCATTGACCAAAACACCCAAACCGTCGATTAGCGGTAAAGCGAAAGTTGGTAAGACGCTCACGGCTAAGGCTGGCACTTGGCAAACCGGCGTAACCAAGGCATATCAGTGGTTTGCTAACGGTAAGGCAATCAAGGGTGCCACCAAAGCCAAACTGAAGTTGACCAAAAAGCTGTCCGGCAAGCGCATCACCGTCAAGGTGACCGGTTCGCTCAGCGGCTATGTGTCAAAGACGGTA
>JAIRPS010000080.1 GCA_031256885.1 Bifidobacteriaceae bacterium
GACCAAACAAATTGAGGTGGCGGTTTGCCTGCCAGTGGCTGATCTGACCAATCTGACTGCACCGGCGGCTGAGCCGGTTGATCCTGGCACAATCCGTCCTCACCGGGACACGGCTCGACCGGTTGATCTGAGCGGCGACGCGGTTGATCCTGACGCAATCCGTTCTCACCTTGACGCGGCTCGGCCGGTTGATCTGAGCGGCGACGCGGTTGGCGTGTTGCGTGCCCCTTCGATCTGGCCGCATCTCAACCGGGCGGTGGTTGAGCAGATCACCACCCACCAATCGACTTTGGTGTTCTGTAACTCACGCCGCACAGCTGAGCGTTTAACCAGTCAAATCAATGAAACATGGCTGGAGCAGCAAACTGGACAAACCTTTGATGCTGGTGCACATTGGCCGGCTGAGGTGACTGCCCAATCGGGGGTTGCTCTAAATGTTGCGCAACGGTTAGCGATGGCGCATCATGGATCAATCAGTCGGCTGCGGCGCAGCGAGATTGAAGAACAGTTGAAACTAGGCTTACTGCCTGCCGTGGTGGCAACTTCATCATTGGAGTTGGGAATTGACATGGGTGCGGTTGATCTGGTGTTACAGGTTGGGGCACCCCCTTCGGTGGCGGCCGGGTTGCAACGTGTGGGACGGGCAGGCCACCAGGTGGGGGCAGTGTCGCGGGGGGTGATCTACCCGCTGTTCCGCGGCGATTTGATTCCGGCAGCGGTCACTGCCCAACGCATGCGTCAAGGACTGATTGAACATATACGCATGCCAGTCAACCCTTTGGATGTGTTGGCTCAACAGATTGTGGCCATGCTGGCAATGGAAGATTGGACTGTTGCCGATTTACGCAAACTGGTTTGCCGAGCCACCCCTTACGCCAACCTTGGTGAACGGTCTTTTGAAGCGGTGCTGGACATGTTGTCTGGCCGGTATCCCAGCGCCGAGTTTGCAGAGTTGAAACCGCGTTTGGTGTGGGACCGCCCGGCCGGGCGGCTAACCGCCCGGCCGGGGGCAGCCCGTTTAGCAGTTACCTCTGGCGGCACTATTCCGGATCGTGGCTTGTACCCGGTCTTTTTGGCTGGTGAGGCCACTGGCAGCAAACGGGTTGGTGAACTCGACGAAGAAATGGTGTATGAATCGCGGGTTGGTGACACGATCACCCTGGGTACCACCACCTGGCGCATCACTGAAATAACGCCACATCAGGTGCAAGTGATACCAGCACCCGGTTTACCTGGACGTCTGCCATTTTGGCATGGCGACACGCCCGGCCGCCCCGCCGAATTGGGGAAAGCCATTGGTGTTTTTATTCGCCAAGCGAACAACTGGTTAGACAGCGCAGCCGCTCAACCAACTGAAACAAACCACCTGGCCAATATTGGTTTAAACCCGTGGGCCGAAAACAATTTGCTCAACTATTTGGGCGAGCAACGCGCAGCCACCGGTGTTTTACCAGATGACCAAACAATCATCATTGAACGTTTCCGGGATGAACTAGGCGATTGGCGCGTGGTTATCCATTCAGTTTGGGGAGCGCGCGTAAATGCTCCTTGGGCTACGATTTTACGTGAACGTTTGAGCAACCAGTATGGTTTAGATGCTCAAGTAATGCACAGCGATGATGCAATCGTCTTGCGTCTGCCAGAAACCGCTGAACCAAATACTGACGGCGCAACCTTAGAGCTTGATCTAGTGGTTGAACCGGAACAGGTTACCGCTTTGGTGGCAACGGCTTTGGCAAGCTCAGCCCATTTCGCGGCCCGTTTTCGACAAGCCGCCGGCCGGGCTTTACTGCTGCCGCGCCGCCGCCCTGACCGCCGCCAACCGCTGTGGCAGCAACGGCATCGGGCCTCACAATTATTGCAAATCGCTGCTCAATATGCCGATTTTCCAATCATTCATGAAGCTGTCCGCGAATGTTTGCAAGACGATTATGACGTCCCAGCTTTAGCTGAACTGATGCAACAGATCGCGCAACGGCAAGTTCGCCTGGTGGAAGTTACCACCGAAACAGCTTCACCGTTTGCCCAAGCCGCCGTTTTTGGCTACACCATGGCTTTCATTTACGATGGCGATGCTCCGCTCGCTGAACGCCGCGCCGCCGCCCTCAGCCTGGACCCCGCTTTGCTGGCCGAGTTGATTGGCGGCAACCAGGCAAACGATTTAGCGCAGTTGCTTGACCCGGCAGTGGTGTTGGCCTTAGATGAGGAACTGGCGCGCCGCCGCCCTGAGCGCCACCTGCGCGATTTGGAAGATTTAGCGGACGCTTTACGCCAAATCGGCCCACTCCATGCGGAACAGATTATTAATGCTGGTGGTAGCCCTGATTGGGCGGAACAGTTGGTTAGTCAACGTCGAGTGATTACTGTGCGGCTGGGCGGCCACCAATGTTGGGCAGCGGTTGAGGATGCGGCAGCTTTACGTGACGGTTTAGGTGTGGCTTTACCGCCCGGACTACCCGCAGCCTTCAGCGCCCCCACTACCCAACCATTACCCGGTTTGATCAAACGTTACGCTCGCAATCACGGACCGTTCAGCGCTGCCCAACTGGCTGCCGATTGGGGCCTTGGTGTGGTGGTGGCCACCCGTGAGCTAACCGAACTGGTCAACGCTGGGCAGTTAACTAGTGGACGTTTACGCCCGGTTGAGGCGGGCGGCGGTCAAGCGGTTGAATACTGCGACCCGCAACTACTGACCCGTCTGCGGCGGCGTTCACTGGCCGCCTTACGTCAACAAGTTGAACCAGTTGAGCAGGCAGTTTTTGGGCGGTTTGGTCCCGCCTGGCATCAGTTTGGTCGGCTCAGCGGTCCCGATGGCGTACTCACCGCCATCGCCCAACTGGCGGGTGCTAAGCTGCCAGCTTCAGCGATTGAAACATTGGTGTTGCCAAGTCGTGTGCCTGACTACTCCCCCAGTTTTTTAGACCAACTAATCACTTCCGGCGAAGTAATGTGGGTTGGTCAAGGTAAAGGGCCAGGCGCTGATGGTCAAATCCGGCTGATTGTTGCCAACACTGATGATGCTTTGCTCGCCACCGCTGATCCGCTGCCCGGTTCACTAACTGAGGCTCTGCTTAATCTGCTGGCTGGTGGCGGGGCTTTCCGGTTTGACCAGCTACTAGCTCAAATCAATGTTGATCACCAAGTTAGCGGCAGCCAGTTGCAGACTGCATTATGGGAACTGGCTTGGGCAGGCTGGTTGACCACTGATTCTTTTCAACCAGTGCGCGCTGTTCTGAGCGAGAATCGACCAGCCCATAAGCAGCCGCGTGCTCCCGCTCACCGCCCACTGCTCAA
>JAIRPS010000117.1 GCA_031256885.1 Bifidobacteriaceae bacterium
GAACAGGCCATCAGTGGCCGGGAGATCGAATGCGCGGTGCTTGACGCGCGGCAAGGTCGCAGCCTTTTAGCGGGTGCCCCAGGAGAAATTGTGGTGCATGCGGCTGATCGTTTCTACGACTACGCCGCTAAATATGTTGACAATACGGCGGTTGAACTGATTTGCCCCGCCAAACTGCCGGACTCAGTCAGCCAGCGCATCCGCAGTATTGCTTTGGCAGCTTTCACCGCCTTGGGTTGTGAAGGTTTGGCGCGGGTGGACTTTTTCTGGGACACCGCTAAGGACAGTCTGCTGATTAATGAGGTCAACACAATGCCTGGCTTCACCCCCTATTCTTTATACGCCAGAATGATGGCGGAGGTTGGCTGGCCTTATAACAAGCTAGTTGGTGAGTTGATTGAGCTGGCTTTAGACCGTCCGGTTGGTTTACGTTAAGGCAGGTCATGGCATTGTTGGTGGGTGAAATAGGTTGACCACAGTCAGCGATCTCGGTGAGGCTGGTGTATTGGCGCGCCTGGCTGGGCTGCTCCCGCTGGGTGGCAGCACTCAGCTTGGCCCGGGCGATGACGCTGCCGTAGTGGCGGCGGCTGATTCCCGTGTGGTGATCTCCACCGATCTGCTGGCCGAAGGACACCATTTTCGTTTCGACTGGTCCTCGCCGCGTCAGGTGGGGCAGCGCGCTGCCGTTCAGGCATTGTCAGATATCGCAGCGATGGGGGCCAGGCCAACTGCCTTGTTGACCGCCCTGACCTTGCCGCTGAACTGGCAGGTTGAATGGGTTGAAGATTTAGCTGCCGGCTTAGCCGATGTTTGCGCGCCGCGCGGCATTGGAATGGTTGGTGGGGATCTTAGCGCTGGTGACAGCCTGATCATTGCGGTAACAGTATTGGGTGATTTAGCGGGACGGCCAGCGGTTACCCGAGCCGGCGCACACCCCGGCGGGATTGTTGCTTTGGCGGGACGTTTGGGTGATTCAGCGGCCGGCCTGGCGGTTCTCCAACACGGTGACACTGATCAGTTAGCGAAACATTTGGGTGCCTCAGCTCACCTGATTGCGGAGGTGGTGGCAGCTTTCCAAACACCGGCTGGTTGCTTGGAAGCAGGGGTGGCAGCAAGCCAGCAGGGCGCTTTGGCAATGATTGATATTTCCGATGGTTTGCTGATTGATGCACAGCGGGTAGCGGAGGCTTCACGGGTGATGATTGATATTGACCCGCGCGCAGCCACCTTGGCTGATCAGGCGCGACGTTTGCGCCCTTTGGCGGTTCAGTTGGGTTGCCCGGTGCGTGATTGGCTACTGGCAGGTGGTGAGGATCATGCTTTGCTAGCAGTTTTCCCGTTGGGTGCTTTGCTGCCGGAAGAGTTCACGGCAGTTGGCTGGGTTCGTGCCGCCGATGTCGTTAAACCGGGTGTGCTGATTGACGGCCAGGTCCCGCCGCCCGGCTTGGGCGGTTGGGATCACTTTAGCCGTGGTGCGCCAGCTTGTTAGGCTCGGTTAGATTGACCGAACTATCTTGCCGGCTTTGATGCATGAAGTGCAGGCGTTGATGCGCTTGGGCGTCCCGTTGATTTTGGTGCGCACACGCTGGATATTGGGGTTCCAGCGCCGCTTGGTGCGGCGGTGTGAGTGCGAAACGTTATAGCCGAAGCTCGGGTGCTTGCCGCAGATGTCGCAGGTGGCAGCCACTGAAGGATCTCCTGTGTTTCTTACGTCAGCCCGCGGTTCGGGCAAAGACAACCGGGATAGTGTAACCCATCAAGGCTGGTCATGCCAAACGCTTGAGCGGTCAGTGTTTTCAGTTTGGCAAATCAGATGGTTGGTGGCTGGCTGGCAACACCTGGCTAAGACCGGTGTCTGGTCAGCCAACTGGGGGTTTGTTGGCAGTGACGGTAAGCATGGCGGTTTTGCCTTTGCTGGTGGTGACAACAATCTTGGCTTTGCCCCAGCGCCGCATCGTCAGCAGGCCACGCTGGTTGACCTTGGCAATGCTTGGATTGGTTGACCGCCAGGTCAGTTTGCCAGCTTGGCTGCCCCGCAACACCACAGTGTTCAAGTCAAGCACGCCAGCCAAACTGTCTTTTGACACTTTGCTGGTGGACAGGCGCAGTGTTTGGTTGGTAATCCGCAGCGGTTTGACTGAGTCAAGGGCAATACGAAACCGACCAGCACAATAGCCGTAGTAGGTGGAGGTGCCGTAGGTGCCGGGCGGCAGGTCAACGGTGAGCCGGTCAGTGTGTTTAGCGGCTGTCGGGTTGAGGGTTGCCGGTGTGCCCAGGTGGTTGAACACTATTTGCTCAACCGAGCGGTCGCTCTTTGTTGAACGGCTGGGAATTCGGCCAAGACTGACGGTGCGCTGGTATTGCGCGTTGAGGCCCGGTTGGGTGACTGTCACCGACAGTGTCACCCGTGAAGGTTTAGCGATCTTGAAATGGGTCAGGTGGGCCATGGCAATCAGTGGGACGGGAAGCGGACTGCCGTTACTCGGTGCGCAAGTTGATTGGTCCCAATGCCCGCCGCTGACCGGGTGGTTGACTT
>JAIRPS010000139.1 GCA_031256885.1 Bifidobacteriaceae bacterium
GTGTGAGGCTGACCATGGTTGGTATGGTGGGCTGACACCAGATGATGTTGCCATCCGTGTTTCAGAAGTTGCCGATGGCGTTGACGCAGTTGATGAAGCATTAGCATTCGCTGCTGCATTATCCAAAGCCACAGCCAAGTGAACAGTCAGCCTGACTGGGTGATCAAACCGGCCTATCAGGGGGCCGCCCTTTGCCGGGTGATCCCGTGGGCGTTGCGGGCATTGGGCTGGTCGAATCAGATTGCCGTCACGGATTGCGTGGCCGACCCTGACTGGGTTGCAGAACTAGCCGACCAACCAGCGCGCGCCCTTTGTTTGGTTTTGGTGGACGGTTTAGGCTGGCAGCAGTTAGCTGCTCGTCTCGGCCATGCGCCATTTTTGCGTCAGCTCACTGCTCAGACTTTGACCTGCGGATTTCCTTCAACCACGGCTGCTTCTTTGGGTAGTTTAGGCACCGGCCAACCACCTGGTAAAACTGGCTTGGCAGGGTACCGGCTGCGCGATCCCGCAACCGGTGAAATCACCAGTTTGATTGGTTGGGAAACTTCCACCGCACCAGATGTTTGGCAAGTTCAACCGACCTGGTTTGAACGTCTAGCGGCGGCGGATCGGCCAGTTAGCCAGATTGGGCGGCCAAAATTTGCTAACTCTGGTCTGACTTTGGCGGCTTTTCGAGGCAGTCGTTTCCACGCAGCCGAGACAGTGGAACAGCGCTTAGCTGCCTGCGTCAGTGCGGTCAAGCAGGCCTTGCAGCAAGCAGAGCCACCAGGTAGTTTGGTTTATTTTTACTGGGGTGATTTAGACCGGGCTGGTCATCATGAAGGCTGGCAATCAGAACGTTGGTGTACTGCTTTGGAGACATTGGACCGGGCAATCAGCCAACTTAGGCAACGATTACCAGCTGATGTGCTAATTTGGTTGACTGCTGACCATGGCATGGTTGACACTCCACCGGGACCACGTTGGGATGTTGCAGCCACAGCCGAATTGGCTGAAGGTGTTGACCAGGTAGCTGGGGAACCACGGGCATTGCATCTGTATGGGCAAGATCCTTCAGCAATCGCGGCACGTTGGCAATCATGTTTGGCTGAACACGCCTGGGTGCTCACCAAAACACAAGCGATTGAGCATGGTTTGTTTGGGCAAACAGTCACCGACCATGTCAAACCAATGCTTGGTGATGTCATTGTGGCCATGGCGGGTACTGCCGAAGTGGTTGATTCACGTACTGCCAGCGTTGATGCTTTGGCAATGCGTGGTCATCATGGTTCGTTGACAGCTGGCGAAATGACAGTGCCGTTACTGTTTGCTTGATGCTAAACAACTAGCGTGGCGACCGGCCGCTGCAGCGCTCAAAAAACAGGCAGGATCATCAGCTAAACCACGTCCCATGCTGCTGAGCTCAACTGGACAATCGGCCAGGGCGGCTGGCAAACCAGCAACACTGACAGCAACGCGCTGGTGTATGCCAATTGGTTTGATTAGTTGAGCAGCGGCCTGATCAACTTGAGCGGCTAAGGGCGCGTCAAGTTCAGTCAAATCAGGGAAAACCAAGTCACACGGATAATGAGCAACCCGCCCCAAAGCCGTAACGCAGTGATGTGACAAACCACGATGTCGCGGACGCGGATCAGCGCCGGAAATCCGTAACAAACCAACCGGACGCCCCCCCAGCACGCTGGCTGCGTTGATCGTTTCGCCGGCTGCCACCCCACTAAAACCCCAACGGCTACCGCTACCGAGATTCCCGGGACCAGGCGCAACAATCGCTATCTCGGCTGCTGCCACATGGCATGCCGCGAGTAGCGCTGAATAAATATTGACCGCTTCCAATTCGCCACCAAAAGCCTGACCAGCAGTTATGGTAGTTACCAGGAGCCCGGCCTGGGCAAGTTGCGCGACGCTATGCGATAACGCTAAAGGCAAGGCACCGGCATCGGACATGATGTAAGCGATGCGCGGGAGGCGGCCATCAGCACATGCACCAGCTACGAAAGCTGGTAAAGCTGAATGCAGATCAGCCGCCACCACAACCATGCCATCCAAACTATCCGCATCGCCTAAACGCTGGTCCAGCTCATCAATGCCATCCACCAAAACCTGACATGGGGTATAGCGGGCTTTGACGAGTTTGGGAGCCTGCTTAGCTGGCATTGTTGTGGCAGGTGCACCGATCTGGCGTTCAACCGCCATTGCCAAAGCAAAACCACCCGTCCCAAGACCCGCCCGCCAAGCTTCGAGATTCAACAACAACCGGTCACCAACGAGGATCGGTCCGGTCATCGCAGTCAAACAGAGAGCGGGAATGGTGCTGCCATCAGGCATTTGACAAGTTACCATCTGGCAGCCAGGCCATTGCTTATCCAAGCGCAGGGTCAAAGCCCAGCTGGTATCGAAAACCACCAGCCAAGGGTAACGCGGCTGCGCCGCCCAAACGGGTGAGCAACCGCGAGGGGGCTGGGGAAGCGGGGGAGAGCTTTCAGCCAAGGAGCCGGGTTCGCAACGTTGCGGTGGCTGGGGAAGCTTGGCCAGCACCGATTTGCGAATGAGTGCATGTTAGGTTAGCCTTACCTAAAGTTACTTAGGTTTACCTTACGAGCAAGCAAAGGATGATGATGCGCCGCCTCACGGTTTGGCTGTCAGCCCTGGTTGGCGGGTTGGTTCTCAGTTGGACTATTGCCACACCCGCCCTTGCCGCCGATGACGCAACCTGGGCTAACGTGGCCGACCAGATGAGCCAAGTGCTTGACCAGGCATACATCACTTATCAAGGTGACCAGTTGGCGGAAGCCCGCGACCTGGTCAATGAGGCGTACTACGGCTACTACGAAGCCAAAGGCTTTGAAAAAACCGTCATGGCCTACATCTCTGGCCAGTCAGCCACCGACGTAGAATACCAGTTCACACTGATTAAACGCAGCATCATGGCGGGCGAACCGGATGCGTCAGTGGCATCGCAAATTGATCAACTAAAACAACAGCTCAGTCAACAAGCCAACCAACTCGATGGTCCACCGGTTGGCCCAGTGACATTGTTCATGGACGCCTTGATGATCATTTTGCGTGAAGGCATTGAAGCGATTTTGGTGATCGCAGCAATCATTGCCTACCTGGTCAAGGCCGGAAAACAGCAGCAGCTAAAACTGGTCTACAGCGGTGCCGGCTTGGCGATTGCCGCTTCAGCTGGGCTTGCCATTGTCCTCAACTTGCTGACAAACCTGGCCGAAGGTCAAGAAGTCATTGAAGGTGTCACCATTTTGATGGCAATGGTCATGCTGATCTGGGCGTCCTCATGGATTGCTGCGAAATCAGAGACCGCAGCTTGGGTTGGTTACATTGAAAGCAAAGTTACCAGCAACGTCAAAGAGCGTTCTGCCTGGACCTTAGCGTTTGTGGCATTTTTGGCGGTGTTTCGAGAAGGCGCGGAGGTGATTCTGCTTTACCAGGCGCTG
>JAIRPS010000204.1 GCA_031256885.1 Bifidobacteriaceae bacterium
CCAACGGTCCTCAATATACTTTTTTGATAAGCCGGCCAGGCCAATAATTCCGACTGCTGCAATGAGTTTAGTGAAGGTGTTTAGACTATGTCCAATAATGTGGGGGAGCAGCACCACAACAGGGTAGTGCCATAAGTAGATTGAGTAAGAAGCATTGCCCAGAAATTGAATTGGCGAATACTTGGCAAACCGTTCAGATTGCGGACCGGCTGCAATCACCAGTAACGCTCCCAATACCGGCCAGATTGCCACAACGCCGGGAAAATTGGCGTCGCTGCGGATCAGCCAACAGCTCGCCAACATCACAACCAGTCCACTGCCGCCGGCCAGTCGTCTCAGCCACCACCGTGACTGCATATAACGGTGAATCTGCGGGTAGCCGACTGCCAGCAGGCCACCGCTGGCCAATTCCCAAACCCGGCCTGGTGTGACAAAATATGCGGCCGCCGAATCTGTGGCGGTTTTGTGTATGCAGTAAGCCAGTGAGCCGGCCGTGACCAGCGCCATCAGCAACCCCAGAATATTTGGTTTGCCGAAGCGTCGGCCAAGCCCAGCGGCGACGCCGACAATCACCGGCCAAATCAGGTAAAACTGCTCTTCAACAGCCAATGACCAGAAGTGCTGAAAAGGCGTAGGTGAGGCTGTGGCCGCCAGGTAGTCAACCGCTGCGGCTGACAACTGCCAGTTTGCAAAATACAAAGTTGCACCAAAGGCACTACTTGCTGTGTTTCCACGCAAAGTTGAAGGCATGAACAGCCAAGCAAACAGTAGTGTTACCGCAATAACTGTGAAAGCCGCTGGAAGCAGTCGCCTAATCCGCTTACCCCAAAAAACCACTAAGTCAAAGCAATTCGTTGGTGGGTGAGAGATTAAATGCTGGGTAATCAAAAATCCCGAAATTACAAAGAAAATATCAACGCCAACAAAAGCCCCACCCAAGAAATTCCCCCATAAATGGTAGACAAGTACCATCATGACAGCGAGAGCGCGTAGCGCCTGGATATCGCGGCGCAGCCGCCTTTGACCCTGGCGTTGCTGATCGGCCAGTCGCCTTTGCCCCGGCTGCCCTGGATCGGCCAGCCCCGACTGTTGCCGAACAGACAGCCTTTGACCCGGCTGTTGCCGAGCAGACAGCCTTTGACCCGGCTGCTGCCGATCGATCCGCTGCCCAGGCAGCGCAAGAGCAGCTAGGCGACGAAAGCCAGGTTTACTACCGGCTGGGCTTACCATTCGGGCGATTGTCTTGCTTCAGTAGTTCAGACAAACGATTAGCCGCAGCCACAACCGCCGCCGCATGCAAACGGCCTGGTTGGCGGCCAATGCGATCAATTGGTCCGGAAATCGAAATCGCAGCCACCACCCGGCCACCCGGCCCGCGCACCGGCGCAGAAACCGAAGCCGCCCCACTTTCACGCTCACCAATTGACTGAGCCCAACCGTTACGCCGCACCGTGGCCAACTGGTTAGCATCAAACTTGGCGTTCTCCAAAGACCGATGCAAACGCTCAGCTTCCTCCCAAGCTAACAGAACTTGCGCTGCCGAGCCGGCCTGCATTGACAAAACTGCGCCAATCGGAATCGAATCACGCAAACCAACCGGTCGTTCCGCCACAGCCACACATATGCGCATATCTCCCTGGCGGCGGAACAACTGGGCTGACTCACCCGAATGATCCCGCAAAGCCGCTAACACCGGATCAGCCGCCGCCAATAAACGATCCTCACCAGCCGCCAGAGACAACTCAGTCAAACGCGGACCAAGCACAAAGTGTCCTTGCAGATCACGCGCCACAAAACGATGATGTTCCAAAGCAACCGCTAAACGGTGAGCGGTTGGACGAGCCAACCCAGTTGCGTGCACCATCTGCGCCAATGTGGCCGGTCCGGCTTCGAGAGCATCCAAAACTGTCATGGCCTTGTCAAGCACGCCAACACCGCTGGTGTGCTCCTGGTCATTTTCAACATTGGCGTCGCCGGGATCGTCACTGACCGTTTGCTTGGGATCATTCTCCCGGCTTTGACCGGTAGTATTGTTCATGCTTTCGATTTTGCCATCTCAGATGGTGAGACTGCAACTAGACTGGCTAGTCGTTACTTCAGGTGAGACAGTTTGTTGCCAAAGCTGATCATACGATCTGACGCATCCCCGCCCAGGTGAGTAAATTGCCTGGTCAAACCGGTGCTAACTGTTGTTTTGTGAAGGTGGGCAACACCAAGGAGGAGGAAAATGGGCGACACCCTGTCGCAGAAGATTTGGCAGCAGCATGTGGTTACTCCTGGCCACCAGGGTGCGCCCGACCTGATCTACATTGATCTGCACATGGTCCACGAAGTGACCAGCCCGCAAGCTTTTGAGGGTTTACGGCTGGCCGGCCGCCCGGTGCGCCGTCCCGACCTGACCATTGCCACTGAGGATCACAACACACCAACCATCAACATTGATCAGCCAATCGCTGATCTAGTCAGCCGTACCCAAATTGAAACACTGCGTCGCAACGCTGCCGAATTCGGCATTCGCATACATTCTCTTGGTGATCTTGATCAGGGAATTGTCCACGTAGTTGGTCCGCAACTGGGTTTGACCATGCCTGGCCTAACGGTGGTTTGTGGCGATTCCCACACCTCAACGCACGGCGCTTTCGGGGCGCTCGCCTTCGGCATCGGCACCTCAGAAGTTGAACACGTGCTAGCCACCCAAACTTTGCCGCTCAAACCCTTTGCCACAATGGCGGTTGATGTTAGCGGCCAGCTCGCCCCCGGAGTTACTGCCAAAGACCTGATCCTGGCAATAATTGGCCGCATCGGTACAGCCGGCGGTCAAGGTCATGTGATTGAGTATCGCGGTTCAGCAATCACCTCCTTGAGCATGGAGGGCCGCATGACAGTTTGCAATATGTCAATCGAAGCCGGCGCGCGCGCCGGACTAATTGCGCCCGATGACGTCACTTTCGCTTACCTCAAATCACGCCCCCACGCCCCCCAAGGCGCAGCCTGGGACCAGGCAGTAGCTGATTGGCAAAAGCTCCGTTCCGACCCTGATGCTCAGTTTGATCGTGTGGTTGAGCTTGACGGCAACACGCTTGAAGCCCAAGTCACCTGGGGAACCAACCCCGGCCAAACCGTTGGCTTATCCGCTAAAGTGCCTGATCCAGACAGTTTTGCTGACCCGGCTGACAAGCTGGCTGCGCAAGCTGCTTTGGCTTATATGGATCTGGCTCCGGGAACAGAGCTGCGGAAAGTTGAAGTTGACACAGTCTTCATTGGTTCATGCACCAATGGTCGGCTTGAAGATTTACGCACAGCAGCCCAAGTGCTTGCTGGGCGAACCAAAGCACCAGGTGTGCGTGTTTTAGTGGTGCCCGGTTCAGCGCGGGTGCGCCAGGCAGCTGAAGCAGAAGGTTTGGATGAGGTTTTCAAACAATTTGGTGCCGAATGGCGTTACGCCGGTTGCTCAATGTGCCTGGGTATGAACCCTGACCAGTTGGCACCAGGGGAACGTTGCGCCTCAACCTCCAACCGAAACTTTGTTGGGCGGCAAGGCAAAGGCGGACGCACCCACCTGGTTTCACCGGTGGTAGCGGCCGCCACGGCAGTCCGCGGACACTTAGCTTGGCTGGATGATTTGGACTAATACCCGTATTGACAACCGGTATTGCTCTTGCAGAGAGGAATGACAAGATGGACAGTTTCACTACACACAGCGGTGTTGGGGTACCTTTGCGGCGCTCCAACGTGGACACCGACCAGATCATCCCGGCGGTGTATCTAAAGCGCGTTGCCCGGACCGGCTTTGCCGATGGTCTGTTTGCCAGTTGGCGCAGCGAACCCGACTGCCCACTCAACCAACCGGCCTATGCCGGGGCAAGCGTTCTGGTTGCCGGACCAGATTTCGGCACCGGTTCCAGCCGTGAACATGCCGTGTGGGCTTTACGCGACTACGGCTTTGCCGCAGTATTAGCATCACGATTCGCCGATATTTTCCGGGGAAATGCCGGGAAACAAGGCCTTTTGGCGGCTGTGGTTGACCAAGCAGATATTGAGCTGCTGTGGAAAATGATGGAAGCCCAGCCGGGGATTACAGTAACCGTTGATTTAGTGGCTCGGCAGGTGCGTTGCGGCGATTTGACTGCTGCCTTAGAGGTGGATGATTACACTCGTTGGCGGCTTATGGAAGGTTTAGATGACATTGATCTAACCATGCGCCAAGCCGAAGCAATCACTGCTTTTGAAGCAGGCCGGGAAGTTTGGCGACCAAAAACTTTGCCAATACTGCCTGACACTAACCCCACCCCCCAACACGAATCTGGTCAACAACAATGACACAACCGGTTTTGCAGGTTACAGGTGGACGACCTTTGACCGGTCAGGTGACGGTGCGTGGTGCCAAAAACCTGGTTTCCAAAGCGATGGTGGCAGCCTTACTGACCGCTCAACCCTCACGGATCAGTAACGTGCCAACCATCCGGGATGTGGAAGTGGTTTGTGGTCTGCTGCGCTTACACGGTGCTCAGGTTGAACACGACCCGGCCACCGGCCAAGTATTGATAGAACCAGACCAACTCAGTGCCGCCAGTCTAACCAATTTAGCGCTGCATGCTGGCGCATCGCGTATTCCAATCCTGCTGTGTGGTCCATTGTTGCACCGCCTGGGGCAAGCTTTTATTCCCACGCTGGGCGGTTGCGAAATTGGTGGGCGACCAATCGACTTTCACCTGGAGGCTTTACGGCGGTTTGGTGCTGAAATTACCAAACGGCCGAGCGGGGTGTGGCTAACCGCACCAAACCGTCTCAAAGGAATTGAACTAACTTTAGAATATCCATCCGTCGGTGCCACTGAACAGTTGCTTTTATCGGCTGTTTTAGCCGATGGCGTAACCACACTACGCAATGCAGCAGTTGAACCAGAAATCCTTGACCTTGTGTGCGTTTTGCAAAAAATGGGCGCAATCATCTCAATCCAAACTGACCGGGTCATCACAATTGAAGGTGTTGGCGAACTGACCGGTTTCACTCACACAGCCATGCCAGATCGTATTGAAGCTGCCTCCTGGGCTGCTGCCGCCTTAGTCACCGGCGGACGAATCACCGTGGCGGGTGCTCGCCAAACCGATATGATGACTTTTCTGAATGTGTTTCGCCAAGTTGGTGGTGCTTTCACCGTCACTGACCAGGGTATTGATTTTTACAGAGCCAACGGTGTGCTCCAGTCAGTGGCTTTGGAAACCAATGTTCACCCTGGTTTTATGACTGATTGGCAGCAACCAATGGTTGTCGCCCTAACCCAAGCTGACGGCTTGTCAGTAATCCATGAAACAGTGTATGAGCAGCGTTTTGGTTTCACTGAAGCGCTGCGCCGCAGGGGTGCACAAATACAGTTGTACCGTGACTGTTTAGGTGGAATGCGTTGCCGATTCGGTCAACGCAACCATCAACATTCGGCGGTTGTGGCAGGGCCAACCCCGTTGCATGCTGCTGAGATTGCGATTCCAGATTTGCGGGGCGGCTTTTCCCACGTGATTGCAGCCCTGGCAGCCAGTGGACAGTCAACCGTCCATGGTATTGGTTTGATTGAACGTGGGTACGAACATTTCAGCGCCAAACTTGAAGCCTTAGGCGCACAAGCTCACTGGACTCAGGAGGATTAATATGGCTATCACAATGGCTTGGCGGCTCGGCGCGGCTCTCCTCAAACCACCGATGTCCCTGGTGTTACGGCGCAATTGCGAAGGCGCTGCCCATTTGCCGGTGGAAGGAGTTGGCTGCATTGTGGCAGGTAACCATGTCACCAACATTGACTGGCTGCCAATTGCTGCGGCTTTTTACGACATTGGCCGTCCGGCTGCTATTTTGGTGAAAGATTCACTGTTCAAAGTACCTGTGGTGGGGCGGTTTTTGAAAGGACTGGGGTTGATTCCGGTACAGCGCGGCACCAGCCAGGCGGCTGATGCACTCAACCAGGCGGAAAAAGTACTAGCAGAAGGTGGTCTGGTTTTCTTCTTCCCCGAAGGCACCTTGACTGCTGACCCAGACCTTTGGCCAATGTCACCGCGCAGCGGTGTGGGACGTTTAGCTTTACGCACCGGTGCGCCAGTTTTGCCCTTAGCAATATGGGGCACAAACGAACTGATGCCACGCAGCGGCGGTTTTCACCCAATACCGCGTAAACCAGTACGGCTGCGTTTAGGCCCGGCAGTTGATTTAGCTGATTTAACCGGTCGTGTTGATGCTACCGCCGGCCGCCAAGCCACCGAACGGGTAATGGCCCAGGTGCGTTTGCTGCTTGGCCAATTGCGTGGCCAAACACCACCTCAGCAGGTTTTTGATCCGCGTCATGACGCACAAGCAAGCAGCGCCGCGCAGTGACCAATTTAGCGGTAATTGGGTCGGGCGCTTTTGGCACAACCTTTGCTTTAATCGCTGCCGATGCCGGTGCACATGTCCGCATTTTAGCGCGCGACCGGCGATTAGCTAGTGCGGTTAACCGTCGGCATCGTAACGACAAATATTTACCTGGCATTGTTTTACCATCAACCATCACTGCCGGCACCGACCCTGCTGAGGTTCTCCAAGAAGCAGAGATTGTGCTGGTGGCGGTGGCTGCTCAAGCTGCTGACCCATTACTGAAACGAATTGCTGACGCAGTGCCTGGCCAAGCGGTAGTGGTTTCCTTAATGAAAGGGGTTGAACTGGGCAGTGGGCGGCGGATGAGTGAAGTAATTAGTCAAGTGTTAGAACGTTCCGCTGAACAAGTGGCCTGTGTTAGTGGGCCGAATCTAGCCCGTCAACTGGCGCAGCGTCAACCAGCCGGAACTGTGGTGGCTTCAGCTAACTTGGCAACAGCTGAACGGGTGGCAGCGGCTTTGTCAACCGACTACCTCCGCACATACACAAGTAGTGATTTGGTGGGGGTGGAACTGTGCGGGGCAGTTAAAAACGTCATCGCCTTTGCTTGCGGTGTGGCCAGCGGTTTAGGTTTTGGCGCTAACACGGTGACAACCCTGATGACTCGCGGTTTAGCTGAACTGACCCGCCTCGGTTTGGCATATGGTGCCAATCTGGAAACTTTCAGCGGGTTGGCTGGGGTTGGTGATTTAGCAGTGACATGTCTCTCGCCGGTATCGCGCAACCACCGGGCTGGTCTGGCACTTGGACAG
>JAIRPS010000197.1 GCA_031256885.1 Bifidobacteriaceae bacterium
GTTGTGGCCCACATTGTGGCGGATTTGGCAGTTATGCCGCGCTGTTGCGCTGGGCTTTCTGTAACTCTTTGAATAACAAACCAATCGCTAACAAACCAATTAGGCTGAGTGCGGGGACCACCAGAAAAGCGTTGTGAATACCTACTTGATCAGCTAATGCGCCAGCCGCGAAGGGGGCTAGCGCTGCGCCTGCGCCGGCAACTAGCTGAAAACGACCTTGGGCGCGGTCTAACTGCCAAGGGCTGTGGTGTAGCGCCAAATCGACTCCCAGGGGGTAACCCGGCCCTAAACCAACACCAATCACAAAAACGCCCAGCAAAGCCAACCAAACCTGGTGGGTGTTCCACAATGCGAGCCAACCAAGAATCACCACTCCGGCGCTGGCTGCCAGCAAAGTCAGTGTTGCTAAACGCAGCGCTAACGGTCGAATCACCAGGCGGCCAACCACCTGACCGGCCATCACCAAGGTGACAGCAAGAGCTGCTCCAGCCAGCGATAATGTGGTTTGGTTGGCCACATATTTGGCGGCCCAGTAAATGGCGGTTGCTTCCGCCGCCTGTTCCAGCATGGTGACAATAACGCATCCCCAGAACAAGCCTGCCTTCCCGCCGCCGAGGGGGCTGGTAGGTGGTTGGTTGGAGTTGTCCGATGGCGCTTTGTGGTTTGGCTGGTTTGGCGGTTGGTCGTGGTTGGAGTTGCCCGATGGCGCGCTAGGGCTGGAGTTGGCAGGCGGTTCAGCCGGTTGGGTGGCTGGGTTTGCTAACTGCACGCTGGCCACGGCATCAAGGCTGGGATCAACTGGCAGGCGGCTAAACAACCAACCAGCTAATGCTGTGAGCAGGGCAATCAATCCAAAAGCGGCGCGCCAACCAAGTCCCCAGGTTTCAGCGGCACTGATTGCCGGTGGCGCTAGTAAACCCAAAGCCACGCCAATGATTGTGAACTCCGCCAAAGCTGCTGGACTGGCTTTGCCGTGATGCGCCACCAGAACGGTTAGTGCCACCGCCATGGTGCATGCAGCGCCGCTGGCCGCCAACAGCACAGCCACTAGCGACACAACTAAAGATTGGCCAAGCGCAAAAGTGAGCAAAGCCACAGCACAAACCAGGTAAGGTGCCACCAGCAGGCGGCGACGTCCAAACCGTTTGACCAGCAACGGCATCGCCAAACCGGTAATGACCATGCCAAAGGCGACCAGGCTGGCGTTCAGGCCGGCCGTGGCTTGGTTAACATGCAGGTCACGGGCAAGCATTGGGATTGCTGCGGAAACTGAGCCAAGCAACAAACACCAGATCACACCAGGCGAATAGCAGGTGAGGGTGAGCCGGTCATGGCGCACGCTGGGTTGGCGTTTGTGACGTGACAAACTGGCGGTGGTGGGCTGGCTGTTTGGCTGCGAGCGGTTGACCGGCATGTGATAAGGCTACTGTTTTCACAAAACCGTGCCAGAATGGGTCAGCGTGGCAGACCTGATTGACACCACTGAAATGTACCTACGTACCGTTTATGAACTGGACGAGGAAGGCATAGTGCCGCTGCGTGCACGGATTGCTGAGCGGTTAGGCCATTCCGGGCCAACCGTGTCGCAAACTGTTGGCAAGTTGGAACGCGATGGTTGGCTGTTAGTGGGTGATGACCGGCAAGTGGTGATGACCCAGGCAGGGCGGCATCGCGGTGAGGTGGTGATGCGCAAACACCGCCTGGCGGAGTGTATGCTGACGGAGCTGATTGGTTTGGAATGGGCTGATGCTCATGAGGAAGCTTGCCGTTGGGAACATGTGATGAGCGATCAAGTGGTACGCCGATTGGTGGCTATTTTGGGTGACCCTAGCGAATCGCCATACGGCAACCCAATTCCGGGACGTGCCCAAACACGCGATTTCAATGACGGCGTGATACGCCTAGACCGCGCTGTAATGCCTGGTCAGCAGGGTGTATATCAGTTGGCTCGGTTCAGTGAGGTTTTTCAAGGGGACAGGCAGTTACTCAGTCAGCTGGCGGGTATTGAGGCTCGCCCCGGCAAACAAGTTGATCTCACCGCCGATGCCGCCGGTTGGCTCGTGCGCACCCCGGCTGGTTCGGTGCAGCTGAGCCGAGCAGCTGGACGCGGAGTTTACTTGGTGCAGTAGCCACTTGAGCAGCCCAATCGGCGAAGTGCTGCCTGGTTTTCCGTCGCCACGCTGTAGCAACCGTTCAGCGATAGTTAGTGAACTGTAAGGCAGCGTCAAAATCTTGCTCTTTGAGCAGGCTGATGACTTCTTGAAGCTGGTCACGCGATTTTGAGGTGACGCGCACTTCCTCACCCATAATGGTGGTTTTGACACCTTTGGGTCCCTCGTCACGGATCACTTTTGTGATGCGTTTAGCCAGGTCAGAGCTGAGGCCTTCTTTCAGTTTGGCTTCGAGGCGGTACTCTTTGCCAGATTGTTTCGGTTCACTACAGTCCAAGGCTTTGAGTGAAACCCCGCGCTTGACCAGTTTGGTTTCCAATACATCCAAAACAGCTTTAACACGTTCCTCAGCATTAGCGGTCATGACAATCAAATCTTTGCCTGACCAGTTGATTGACGCGCCAGTGCCGCGAAAGTCATAACGTTGCGCAATTTCTTTGGCAGCCTGATTCAGCGCATTGTCAACCTCCTGGTGGTTGACCTTTGAGACAACATCGAACGACGATTCAGCAGGCAAATGTCCAACTCCTTATGCATCAGTGTGTCGGTGGGCGGTGTTTTAGTACCGCCCCAGCCTACGCAGTTTTTCATGGCTTTGGGGGTGAAGTTGGCAACGTGGGCTGGAAGGGTTGGTGGTGGTCATACGTTAGGCCGCTTTGCGGTGAAGTTGGCAACGTGGGCTGGAAGGGTCGGTGGTGGTCATACGTTAGGCCGCTTTGCGGTGAAGTTGGCAACGTGGGCTGGAAACCGTTACAATGTCTCGGCGCGTTCGCACACTATGGTGTTCGAGGGTGCCACCCAGGTGGGTTGCCCGAGTGGCCAAAGGGATCTGACTGTAAATCAGACGGCACAGCCTACGGGGGTTCAAATCCCTCACCCACCACGCAACACTGGTCCTTGATTCAAGGTCAAGGTTGGTGATGCACTTATGCTGGATGCGTCAGCTTCTGGCCTGCAGTTACGTGTGCTACAGGTCTGGAGGGTGAGTTTGCGCCGAGCTGAGCGGTTTTGAACAGCCGCTGGTTCGATTAGGCGTCAAGCCCTTCAGTCAGGTAGTCTCAGGTGCGCTGCCCCGATAGCTCAGTCGGCAGAGCGTCTCCATGGTAAGGAGAAGGTCAAGGGTTCGATTCCCTTTC
>JAIRPS010000236.1 GCA_031256885.1 Bifidobacteriaceae bacterium
CATTGTTGTTCCAATCAGCATGAATACCCATTTGGCCGCCTTGGGCGGAACCAGCAATCAACACATGGCGCAGATCATCATTCACTAAGAAAGTAACTTGATCTTGCGACGGATTGGAACTGCTCCACGAGGTTTGGTGGCCTGAATAAAGCATTAGACCAGCAATTTGAGCAATGCCGTCCGGGTCATCTTTCATCAGGTCTGCCAGGTTGGTGGCCCGTTGCTCGGTGGTTTTGCGCCAATCCTCATAGGCATCTAATACACCGTTCTTGTTCAGATCCTTGAAAACGGGGTTGGTGCCATCAGGTTGGTAGCTGGCTGGATTAACCTGCGTGCCGTCAGCGGTGATCAGCTTGATGCCGGAATAGTTTGAGTAACCAAGCACCATCTGGTTGCTGCCATCGCGTGTGGTGATTGATTGGACGTTGGGATTGGTTGGCGAGTTGTCAATCCAGTGCGCATACAAAGTGGTGTCGGCTTTGATGTCAGCAAAAGTCACGCCACCAAAAAGCCGCCACCGGCGGTGTTGGGAGCATCGCCACGAGCCACCGCAGTATTACCGGCGGATTTGTACCACCCGGCAAAAACATGGTCTGGCCAGGTGGGTGCCGCCGGCACGGCGGCTGTGCCTTGGTCGGTGACGGTCACCGCTGCCGGTGGCGTGCCCGGAGCTCCACCCAAGTCGAAAGTAATTACTGGGTTGGCAGCTTGGGCAACTGGAGCGGCTAGGCCAGCCACTGCCAGCCCAAGCGCTGCCACCACAGCCGAAAAAGAGGTAAATCGCATTCGCTTTGTCATATCGGATCCTTCCCTTCGATCAGCGAATTGTCTGGTAATCAGAGCTGACGCAACTGGGTCGCCGCTAAGCGATCGGGTTGTTCAGCAATACCAAGGTATCACCAAACTAAGTGCTTGCTGTGTTTTTCGCCACACCGTTGCTGCACATTTGCGCAATCAGCCAACTTAGCCACCACTGCGGATTAGCTGTGGTTTTGCTGAATTGATTCTTGTGTGACTGCATCTGCCCAACGCAGCCGCCAGTTAACCTGGCAACGACCCCACCAAGGCGGTAACCTCCTGGTCAAGCCGTTGATCGAGCGAGCGAGCATATTCCACAGTCAAATGCTGTTCGTCCCGCCAAACCATCACATTGCCAATCACTGGGTAGCAACGTTCCGGACCACATAACTGGTCATTTAGATCAACCTGCCGCGCAGCTGGCACCAACTCCCCCGCCCGGTCAAAGATTGCCTGGTTGTTAGTAAGCAGTTCCTGCTGCGGTGAAAACGTGCAAAGCAGCGGTTTGTCAATGTGCTCACTTAAACAGTCACGGACAGCTCCGGCGCGCGGAATAGGTCTGATCACCAGGAGTGGAATATTAGCCTGAGTGATCGGTTGCCAGGCCTCAACAAAACCAGTTACGCCAGCCAGCTCCCCTGATTCAGCACCAGCGTAAGTCGGTTTTGCTGAAGCAGAAGTGATGACTAAAGCAGGCTGTTCTTGCAATATCAAAGCTAACGTATTGCTTGAATAGGTCAAACAATCAGTGTTATGCGGCTCTTCAGTATAGGGGTATGAGTTCTCGGTTGAAAAAGCGCAACCAGATTTCAGGCGGGTGACCACTTCCCAGTTTCGCCGCTCCGCAATGTCCAACACCGCTGGAATGTACTGGGCGGCAATTGAGTCACCCACCAGCATCACTTTGCCGGTGGCGGTTTGACCGGATGCGGTGAACCGGCAAGTTTGTTCGGTGGAGCCTTGCGGCATTTGACTCAAACAATCTGCGGCCTTTTTACCAGGCATTCTGGCCGATGGGACCTTACCAAATACTGAAGGCGTGATAGCCATGGCCGGGTCAAGCAAGCTCGGATCATCAAGATGATCAGCTAAAGCTGGCGCGCCGAAGGGTGAACCGAAACCAGTGGTTGGAACAGGACCAGTCCACAGCCGGCGCAAATGATCAAGACTCCAGCTGGGAACCAGGCAAACCGTGGTTGCTAAAGCCATTGCGCCAGCGGCAGTCAGCAATGTCAGGCCGGGACGTTTACGTAAACCAACCGACAGGCGAATTGGCTGCTCAACCAAATAATATGACAACACAGCCAGCAGCATTGACAAACCAATCAGCGCAAACACCTCACCGCCGCCTGGCGGGCGGCCACGCAATGCGCCAAATATGGCTAATGGCGGGAAATGCCACAGATAAATTGAGTAAGAAAGATCGCCAACCCACTGCACCGGCCGCCAGGAAAGGCAGCAACGCAATACACGTTCCAAACGGTTGGTTGTTTGGGTTATGGCTGTTAGTGAAGCTTGACCAACTGGTTCCCAGGGACCCGCCAAAATGATTGCCGCAGCCGCCGCAGTTGGTAGCAAAGCAGCCGGACCAGGAAAAGGTGTATGCCCGTTGATCAGCCAAGCAGAAGCCCCCGCCAAAACCAAGCCGAGCACTGCCAGAGTTGTTTTCAGCCAGCTTGCCAAACGGCATCGTGCTGGCCATAAAGCCAGCACACCGCCCACCGCCAGCTGCCACAATCGGGTTGGTGTAATGAAGTAGGCAGTCGGGTCGTTGGCCAAAGCTCCCTTAGTTGACCAGGCAAAAGACGCGAGAGCTAAAAGCGCGAAAACCACCCCAAGGCAACGCCGAAAACCCCAACCTGGCTTGGCAGCAGCGCTGCTTTGGGTGCGTCGCCTAATCAAGACAGCAGCTAAAGCCACAATCAGCGGCCAAATTAGGTAAAACTGTTCTTCGACCGCTAACGACCAAAAATGTTGGAATGGCGTATCCGGCTCGGCGGCTGCTAAATAGTCAACTGACTGCCAACTCAATGACCAGTTCTCAAAATAGAAGGTTGCAGCCAAGCCTGCTTCGCGCAGCCTGTCCCACCATGACGGTGGCAGCAAAGCCAACGAAGCCAACACGGTAACAGCGATTGCCAGCAACGAAGCCGGCAGTATGCGCCGCACCCGGTTAGCCCAAAACCGGCGTAACGATAAGGAGCCGGAACTAGCCACCTCACGCAGCATGTTGCCAGTAATCAAATAGCCTGACAAAACAAAGAAAACATCCACCCCGGTAAAACCGCCCGGCATCCGGTGCGGCCAATAGTGGTAAGCCACCACCATGCCAACAGCCACCGCCCGCATTGCCTGGATTTCCGGGCGCAACGGCGAACGCACACGGCGTTCGGCAGGCTGCTGGCTCCCCCTCATAGCGCAAATCCTACTGTGGCCGAGGTCACATAGCCGGTAAGCCATGGCCTTACCAAGATCGTGGCGTCGGCAAGTGCACTGACAACGCTGCGCTTTAGAACCCGGCCCGCAACCTGGTTGGCTGGGGCAGGTGCTAAGGTTAGGCGACCGTTCAGCGCTAGCCAGAGTATGACTAGCCGGCGCGGCACACCTGTGGAACTACCAACCGGGGGGCTGGTTGCACAGACCCTGACTATTTCCACTGATAAGGAGCATGTAATGCGTTCTTTGCGCCCCCCCGCGCTGCGCCTGTTTGGCGCTGGTCTTCTCAGCCTAGCCCTCACCGCACTCACCGGTTTAACCCCACTTGAACAGCCAGTTCAACCAGCAGCGGCTGCCGTGCAGCCAATCTTGCAGGCCACAGACCCAGCCGAAGTAGTGGTCGCTGTGGAAGGCGTTTTGGTCACCCCCTCAGAGACGGTTGCGGCTGTGCAGCCTTGGTATCTTGTCACCACTGCTGGCCCGGTCCTCACCATTGACCCCAACACTTTGCCCGATGACGTTCAGCCAGGCTCACAAGTCACCGCCAATCTGGCCGTGCCCAGTGATGCACTACCGCTGCGAGCTGTACCGTCTGGTCCGGTCAGCGCGGAAAGCCAATTGGGCAGCCAAGCTCTTGCCGCGATCAGCCAAACCGAGCAACCAGTCGCTTTGACTGATTTGGCCTTCACCGATCCACCTGCCCGTTCGGCAAGCGCCACCAACACACCAGCCCGACCAATCCTTGACATTGTGATGGCTTCACCCAATGGTGATCGTTTCTTCAGCGAAGAGCAGTTCAATACACATTTTGGCCGTGCCATGCAGTTCTGGGTTGAACAATCACGCGGTCAAATCAGTGGTTTTGAAGCCAGTTATAACGCAGTCAAAATTGCAAAAACGCCCGTTAGCTGTGGTGATGTGCCCATGTGGGAAGCCGCCGCAAGCGCTGTTGGCCATGATGTGATGGATTACATTCTGAGTGGGCAATCGCGTATGTTGATTATTCTTACGCCCCACGATGCGTTAAACTGTTCTTATGCTGGAGTGGCTTATGGTCGTTCAATTGTTTCTTTCAATGGCGTAAGCGGTATTATTCACATTGATCTCACGCATCCTCTAATCGATGAGCTTGAACCATTTTGGCAGTCCTCAGTTATCGCACATGAAATGGGTCACATTTTTGGCATGGTCCACGCTGGCGGCGCCACTTGCCCCAATGGCCAGCAAGACGGCAGTCTTGGCACAACTGACGGTTGTTCAGTCACCGAATATGGCGACAACTTCAACGTTATGGGTAATGGGTGGGAGGCTATTACTTATCCCATAAATGCTTTCCAAAAGCGTGCATTTAACGAAATTTCCACACCCACTGGCTTTACGGAAGTGGTGCCCACAGCCACTTCTCGCCAGTTCCAGATTCAAACTGGCAACACACTTGACACCACGCAACATCAAGCAGTTTTTATGGTTGAGGAATGGCAAGGAGTGACCCGTGAATACGCAATTGAGCTAATTAGTGGAAAAGTACAAATCAGACGGGTCAAACGCGCTGGTGACACCAGTTATACTGTGAGTAATAATACCGTTTTGTTGCCTGACACTAATTTTAGGCGCGTTGGCGATGTTTTCACAACCGCAACTGGTCGCACCACTGTCACAATTGTTCAACTCTCAACTACCACTGCAACCATCGCCATTCAAGGTACTGGCACGGGGTTACCAGCCATTACCTATTCGCAAGCTGCCATAACAGGCACAGCGCAGGTTGGGCAGACCATAACGGCAACGGTTAGCGGGTTGCTGCCAAGCACCGCCAGCAGCACTTTCCAGTGGCTGCGTGATGGGCAAGTGATTACCCAAGCTACCGGGCAAACTTTCACGCTGACCGCTGATGATTTGAACCGCCAGATCGCTGCACGCATTACCTTGACTAACACTGGCTACCA
>JAIRPS010000056.1 GCA_031256885.1 Bifidobacteriaceae bacterium
GGTGCGCATGGATTTGACGGATGAATCTTGGGGTGCGGTCAGGCACACTCCCGGGGTTACCGGTTTTGTGGGGCATACACACCAACCGGTGCCGCTGCGCATCGATGAGGTCATGGCCATGCTAGCGCCAACCCTTGACCTACCAGAAACTCCCGCCTCAGCTGGGCAGAGCGCTGCCGCGCCAGCCCTGGAGGTTGCTTTCAAGATTGGCGAACCGGTTACCGTCACTGACGGCCCGTTTGAAGATCACCCGGCCACCGTCTCCGAGATCAACGCGGAAGCTCAGAAGCTGATTGTGTTGGTTTCGATTTTTGGTCGAGAAACACCAGTCGAACTAGGCTTCCACCAGGTGGCCAGAGCCTAACCAGGCCAGGCGGTCAGCCGGCCGCCCGGTATACCAACAAGCACGAGAAGGACAGACACCACATGGCACCGAGGAAAAAGGTCTCTGGGCTGATCAAACTGCAAATCCAAGCTGGTCAAGCTAACCCGGCTCCGCCAATTGGCCCGGCCTTAGGTCAGCATGGCGTCAACATCATGGAGTTCTGCAAGGCCTACAACGCGGCCACCGAGTCGCAACGCGGCAACATTATTCCGGTTGAGATCACCGTCTACGAAGACCGTTCTTTCACGTTCATTTTGAAGACGCCACCGGCGGCTGATCTGATCAAGAAAGCGGCTGGCTTAGCCAAAGGTTCAGCTACACCACACACGGTGAAGGTCGGCCATTTGACTGACGAGCAGGTCAAACAAATCGCCCAGACCAAAATGCCTGACTTGAACGCCAACGACATTGACAATGCGGCCAGGATCATTGCTGGCACAGCTCGTTCAATGGGCGTGACAGTTGACGCATAGTTCCCCCAGTTTTTCCGCACGGCTCCGGCCGTCTGCGGATTGGTCAGCAATCGGCTTGGCTCAAGCGTTTGCCGCGTTGTTGACCAACTTGGCCGATGGCGCAGCTTGCCTAACCAGCTAAGCCAGCGTTATTGCCCAAAGCGGCTTGTGTCGTAGCTCACCCAGCCTGGGTGAGGGACGGCATCGGCCGAAAAAATTGCTGACTGCCGTTGCAAAAACGCCAGTCAGCAGCCCAAACCAGACTGTGGCAGGGTCCTAGCGCGACCCGGATGACCACACTTAGCAAAAGGATGAGCTAAAGATGCCAAAGCGCTCCAAGGGTTACCGCAACGCCGAACTGAAAATTGTCAAAGGGGAGCTTCATACCCCGCTTGAGGCAATTCGGCTGGCCCAAAAAACCTCCCCAACCAAGTTCGATGCCACCGTTGAGGTTGCTTTGCGACTTGGCGTTGACCCACGCAAAGCCGATCAAATGGTGCGTGGCACAGTTTCCTTACCGCACGGCACCGGCAAAACCGCGCGCGTGCTGGTTTTCGCAGCCGGTGACCGGGCAAACCAGGCCATCGAAGCCGGCGCTGACGAGGTTGGCGCCGATGAGTTGATTGCCAAAGTAGCCGGTGGCTACACCGATTTCGATGCTGCTGTGGCCACACCTGACCTCATGGGTAAGGTTGGCCGCTTAGGTCGCGTGCTTGGTCCGCGCGGGCTAATGCCCAACCCCAAAACCGGCACAGTCACCATGGATGTGGCTGAAGCAGTCAAAGCGATCAAGGGTGGCCGGATTGAGTTCCGGGTTGACAAGAACGCCAACCTGCACTTCATCATTGGCAAAACTTCTTTCACTGACACCCAGTTGGCGGAAAACTATGCCGCTGCTTTAGATGAGGTATTGCGCTTGAAGCCAGCCACCTCGAAAGGCCGTTACCTGCTCAAAGCCACTGTTTCCACCACAATGGGGCCAGGCATCCCGGTAGATCCAACCCGCACCCGGCGAATCACCAGCGAAGAGTAAACAGCACCGGCGGTTTTACGGTCGATCAGCTGACCGCCCCTGCGGATAAATCGCCGGGGCGGTGCTGTTGTGCCGCAAAACGTCAGTTGTTGGCCGCATGATCAATCAGTATCTGGCTGGTCGCTCAAGCAACAGCCGGAATTTGTGGCCAGGATTGGCCGCATGATCAAACAGTATCTGGGGCAACCGGCCAGTTCGCAGCTTGGTTGAAAAGCTGCTAAACTCTTGGCGAACCAAAGACCGCCGGTGTGGCCAAGCTCGGAGCTTGACCGCGAAGTGTCTGCTCGACAGGCCGGCGCAGGTGTTGGGATTATTACCTTCACGGTAGTGGCCTCGCGCCGGCGCGGGGCTGATTGTCAATCTGGCAGCGCTTAGCCTGCGGTCTACTGAGCAAGCGAGAGGAGTGCCATGGCACGGCCGGATAAGGCAGCGGCAGTGGCCGATCTGGTTGAACAGTTCAACCAGTCCAACGCCGCCGTCCTCACCGAGTATCGCGGTTTAACCGTTGCGCAGCTCAAAGAGCTGCGTGTGGCAATGCGCGATCACGCAACCTACGCCGTGGTGAAGAACACACTGACCAAGATTGCCGTCCGTCAGGTCGGCATTGAGGGGCTTGATGAAGCGTTAGCCGGACCTTCGGCTATTGCCTTTATTCAAGGTGACCCGGTGGCTACCGCCAAGGTCTTGCGTGACTTCGCCCGCGCCCACCACAACCTGGTTGTCAAAGGAGGCGTCCTTGAAGGGCGCGCTCTTTCGGCAACCGATGTCAACAAACTGGCAGACATGGATTCGCGTGAGGTGACCTTAGCCAAACTGGCTGGTGTCCTCAAGGCGTCCCTGTTCAAAGCCGCCTACATGTTCACCGCGCCAGCCTCCAAGACTGTGCGAACGGTTGACGCCCTACGCGAAAGGAAGCAGTCATAATGGCAAAGCTGAGTATCGATGAGTTGATTGAGGCGTTCAAAGACCTAACACTGATTGAACTGACGGAGTTTGTCTCCAAGTTCGAGGAAGTCTTTGACGTAACAGCGGCCGCTCCGGCTGCGGTGGCGGTTGCTGCCGCTCCGGGGGCTGGCGCTCCCGCTGAGGAAGAAGAGGAGAAAGACGAATTCGACGTCATCCTTGACTCCTTCGGCGACAAGAAGATCCAGGTCATCAAGGAAGTCCGTGCACTCACCAATTTGGGCTTGGGTGAAGCCAAAGCATTGGTTGAGGAAGCTCCCAAACCTGTCTTGGAGAAAGTCAACAAGGAAACTGCTGAGAAGGCCAAGGCCCAGCTTGAAGGTGCTGGCGCAACCGTCTCATTGAAGTAGCTTCATTCAGTGACGCCCGGTTGGTCCATCGCCCCTGGACTGACCGGGCGTTTGCTTTTGCCGAGAGTCAATGCCGCCTTGACCTGGTAAAACACCAGACTGCCGGGCTGGTTGTTGGGCTGTGGCAGCCGAAATCCGTCAATCTTCCACGAGTTTTCCAAAAATTCTTATTTTCGCAGGTGAAAAGCTAAAAATCCCCCGAATATGCGGTTGTTTAATGCATTTTGGCTGTCTTGGTGGTGGCAGCGTGCCAAACAATGTGGTAAGGTGACTCCTTGCGCCACTTGTGTCTGTGATCCTTGCCTGGGTTCAGACCGGTGTGCGTCTCAAGCACATCGACCTCCGGCCGGAAGGGATCCGACTTGGCTGCCTCGCGCATCCCACGCAAAACTGTCGACGCGAACGCCCATCGAAGTGGAGCTAGCCGCATATCATTCGCCAAGATCCACGAACCATTGGAAGTGCCTGACCTGCTCGGTCTCCAACTGGATTCGTTTGATTGGCTGCTCGGTGCTGATCGTTGGAAGCAACGAGTAGCGCAAGCCGAAGCCGAAGGCATTGGTGGTGTACCTACCACCTCTGGCCTGGAAGAAATCTTCACCGAGATTTCGCCAATCGAGGATTTTGGGCAGACTATGTCGCTGTCGTTCCGCGATCATCGCTTCGAACCATCCAAATACACCGCACTGGAATGCAAGGACCGCGACGCCACCTACGCCGCGCCCCTGTTTGTGACGGCTGAGTTCATCAACTACAACACTGGTGAAATCAAGTCGCAAACCGTTTTCATGGGTGAGTTCCCGCTGATGACGGAGCGTGGCACTTTCATAATCAACGGCACCGAGCGGGTGGTTGTCTCGCAGTTGGTGCGTTCTCCTGGTGTTTACTTTGAGCAGGTTGCTGACAAAGGCACTGACAAGGACGTTTTCACTGCCAAGATCATTCCTTCACGGGGTGCCTGGTTGGAGTTTGAGGTTGACAAGCGCGACATGGTTGGTGTGCGCATTGATCGCAAACGTAAGCAACCGGTGACTGTTTTCCTCAAGGCTTTAGGGATGACCGAAGCGGAGATTCGCCACGAGTTCCGCGACTTCCCGGCAGTCTTAGAAACCCTCGAGAAAGACCACGTCAACACTGAAGACGAGGCGCTGCTCGACATCTACCGGAAGATCCGCCCTGGCGAACCACCGACCATTGAAGCTGGGCGCAGCCTGCTGGAGAGCTTCTACTTCACTGCCAAGCGTTACGACCTGGCCAAGGTGGGACGCTACAAGGTTGGCAAAAAACTCGGTATCCGCGGTGAACTGCATGAGTCTGTGCTGCGCCGCGAAGATGTGGTAGCTACCGTCAAATACTTGGCGGCTTTGCATGCTGGCCGCACTGAGGTGCAGATTGGTGAGCGGGCTGTTCGGGTTGAAACAGACGACATTGACCATTTTGGTAACCGCCGCATCCGGGCAGTTGGTGAACTGATCCAAAACCAGGTGCGTACTGGTCTGAGCCGAATGGAACGGGTTGTCCGTGAGCGGATGACCACGCAGGATGTTGAGGCGATCACGCCGCAAACCCTGATCAACATTCGCCCGGTGACCGCCTCAATCAAAGAGTTCTTTGGCACCAGCCAGCTTTCCCAATTCATGGACCAGAACAATCCACTGGCTGGGTTGACTCACAAACGTCGCCTGTCAGCGCTTGGTCCGGGCGGTTTGAGCCGTGATCGGGCAGGCATGGAAGTGCGTGACGTGCACCCCTCCCACTATGGGCGGATGTGTCCAATTGAGACGCCGGAAGGTCCCAACATTGGTTTGATTGGTTCGCTGGCTACCTACGGCCGGATCAATCCTTTTGGCTTCATTGAAACCCCCTACCGGGTGGTCAAAGATGGTGTAGTGACTGATGAAGTGCATTACTTGACTGCCGATGACGAGGATCGCCACGTCATCGCCCAAGCTAATGCGCCGCTGACCGAGCAGGGTCGCTTTGCCGAAGACCATGTGTTGGCGCGTACGCGCGGTGGTGAGGTTGAGTTCATTCGGGCCGATGAAATTGCCTACATGGATGTTTCGCCGCGCCAAATGGTTTCTGTGGCTACGGCGATGATTCCTTTCCTCGAACATGATGATGCTAACCGCGCTTTGATGGG
>JAIRPS010000105.1 GCA_031256885.1 Bifidobacteriaceae bacterium
TTTAACGTTGATCCAATTGGTTGACACCAGCCTGGGGGTGATGGCACGCCACCGGCAAGGCCATGGCTTAGTCAAAGCGTTGCAAAAAATCAAGCCAAAGTTTGCTCTCTATTGGATAGCTGCACCCGAAACTGCGTATCAGGTGTCAATGTGGCTACCCTATCTGGAACGATTGAACGAACCATTTGTCATTATTGTGCGCAGTCGCGTAAATTTTGAAGACGTTCGAGCACTGACAAAACGTCCCATTGTAATATGCCGGTATCAGGATGATTTGGACAGCGTGGTTGTACCCAGTTTACGGGCTGTTTTCTACACGAACAATTCCCCCCGCAATATGCACATGGTGCGTTTCCCAGGCATTAAACACATTCAACTCAATCACGGTGATTCTGATAAAGCCCCGTCTTTCAACCCGGTTTTCCGCATGTATGATAAAAACTTTGTGGCAGGTCAAGCAGCAATCGATCGCTTCGCTGCCAATGGCGTTGAAATGCAGCGCGATGATTTTGTAATTGTTGGGCGTCCCCAAGTTGAAAACGTTAATGTAGTGGATACGCCAATTAGTGATGTGGCTAATCCAACCGTGCTCTATGCGCCAACTTGGTATGGTTTCAACGCCGATTCACGGTACTCATCATTAGCGGTTGGCCCGCTGCTGATTGAAGCACTCTTACGTCGCGGCGTCAATGTGATATTCCGCCCACACCCTTATGCGCGTCGCACGGCAACTTATGCTGCTGCAATTGAACGCATTTATAACCTGCTAAGCACCGATCCGCGACCAAACAGCACGCATGTTTTTGGCAAAAAAGCAGAGACCGAATGGTCAGTTTTTGATTGCTTCAATGCCGCTGACGCCATGATTTCAGATGTATCCAGCGTTGTTAATGATTTCCTCTATTCCGGGAAACCCATTGCAATGATGGCCGTTGATGTCCCGGCCGCTGAGTTCCCTGAGGTTTTCCCAGTGGCCAAAGCCTGCTACATCATTGAAGCCCGGTCTGACCAGCTAGTTGATGTTGAAACACCAATCAACAGGCTGCTTGGAACCGATCCACTCCGCTCACAACGGCTAAGTCTACGCACCCACTATCTCGGGGACTTCCCCAGCGATGGTTATGCTAATCACTTCCTGCAAGCTGCTCTGGAGCAAATCCAATGAAATTTTTATCACGCATAACAACCACTGTGTTGGCTGCAACTTTGACGATCGGTTGGGTTACCGCACCTGACTCAGCACTGGCTGTTAGTCTGGGCCGCCCTGAAATCGTGTTCATGGAAGGCAATAAGCAGGTTGCCGTATCCTGGGTTGCCGTACCTGGTGCAACCAGCTACAAGGTGGAGCTCAGCACAGCTAAGTCATTCCCCAAAAAGCGCACAAAGACCAAGACCATCAAAGGCACCGCAGTAACTTTCAAAAGTCTTGTCAATAAACGCCATTACAAATTACGAGTCACCGCGCTGGCTGGCCGTGGCAGCAAACGGGCATCGAAAATTTCTGATGTTCGGCCAAACACTAATTCACCGCTCTCCTTACGAGGTAAAGTCAACGCTATTGGCACTGGTCAGGATCAGTTTCGAGTCAGTTGGAAACGCACCAGAACTGCCACATCAATCCAGGTTATGGCAGCCACTGGTGCCAACTATCTCCACGACCGTAAAGGGCCAGCACGCAACTTCAAACTGATCACAGCTATTCCGCTGACCAGCACTTTTGTTGATTTCAAGCTACCAGCAGAGATGTCTTTATTGGCAGGGTCACGCAGCGGCAATGCATTATTTGTGTCTGTCATAATTAAAAATGGGCCACGGACCATTGTTTCACCGCCGGTGGTGGCCTGGCCTACCCCACCCCAGGCCGACAATCTACCGACTTTGCGGTTTGCCAGCTACAACATTTTGTCTGTGCCTTCCTCTGAGCGGCGTAATGTGCCTAAATGGCCCGAGCGGCGTGATGCGGTGGCTGCTGCTATTGTGCGCTCACAGGCTGATGTAGTTGGTGTTCAAGAATGTTCTGATGGCATAGCCACAGATAATGGTCTTCCACAGTATGCTGACTTGGCGCGTGTCCTTGAACCCTACGGGTATCAGCTGGCTTACCCCGCTTCGGCTATTGATCGGAGTAAGGCACCGGGGGCTACTTTCTCAGCCCAGGTTTTTTATAAGACCGCCACTGTTGAACGTCTTGATGGTTCCCCGCAGTCAACCCATGCCTTGGCCAAAGGTGCCGCTTGGACCAAAGCAGCTGGAACACCTGGCCAAGACCGTTGGTTTGCTTGGGCAAAGCTGCGTAATCGGGTCACCGGTGCACAGTTTTTCTTCACCTCAATCCATCTCACGCAAGGCGCTTCAGCCGCGACTGTGGCTACACGCAATGGGCAGATTGGTGTGATCACCAGTTTTATTGACCGGATGGCTGGCGGTTTACCTGCCGTATTGGTGGGCGACTTCAATACCAACCCACTACTTGACAAGGGCGAATCACAGGTAACTTACACATTACGGCAAGGTTGGACATCGGCTGCGGCCGCCACCAACCGTGACGTTCAGTTTGCCTCCACCAACCTGCAGGACAGCAAATATGACGGTTGGCCACCTAAACCGTACATCAACAGTTATGGCGTCGGTCAGCGCATTGATGGTATATACACCAAACGAGTTGCCCGGTCACATTATTTTGCAGTTCAGGTGGTTCTCAACCCTGACGGTACATTCGACTCCAACTATCGCGGCTCCGATCACAACCTCGTCCTGGCTGACTTACCCGTCGGTTAGTCAGCCAACTTGCACAATCAGCGCAAACTTTGCCCTTGGCAGTTGTCGATTTTGTTGCGACGCGCGGACCTGCTTTATCGGGCATCTGCGCTTGCTTGACAGCGGCATCGGCTAGGATCATCCCATGACTCGTGTTCTCGTGCGAACTGGCAAACGACCTGGTCAATACGTTGGCCCTGAAGCCTCTTTAGGTTATCGTGGTCGCGGTGTGATTGCTATGAACCCCGGCAATTACTTCTATTGGGATTCGGTTTACCGCTGGGTTTCCGCCGCTGGCGTTGAGGTTGTCCCAGACTGCCTGCTGACAGCCGCGCAACTCGGTAACCAGCGATATTACGATCAGATCAACGATGAGTTTGATATTTATGTGCTGACTTTGACCAACTCATTCCGTGCCGACTTCACCAAAGGCCTGCTGCGCTGGGCAGAAATGGTCAACAAACTGAAGATCCCAGTAGTTGGCGTAGGTGGCGGCGTTCAGCTCGGTTGGGATGACGGCCTGGAACCGGGCGATGCCGTTGACCGCGGCACCAAGAAGCTGGTCTCCGCCATTTTGGACCGTTCTGCCAAAATTTCGGTACGTGGTGAAGTGACTGGTGCCTACCTCAAACGGCTCGGTTTTGGGGATGAGCATGTCACTGTCACTGGCTGCCCCTCGCTTTACCTGTATGGCCCCGACTATGAAGTCAAACCCAAAGGCCCACTGACCACCAATTCAAAGGTCGGCATCACCATCGCGGTACGCGACTACGGTTTTGCGCCATTCGCCAACCGTGCCTTTGAGCAGTACCCAAACATCATGTACATCGGCCAGACTTCTGGTGACCTGGCCACCTTCGTTTGGGGACAAGACCGCCTAGTTGACGCTAAGCCGGATATCCCGGTGCATCTCGACCATCCGTACATGCGTGAGGGTAAAGCGCGCATGTTCTTGGATGCACGTACCTGGGTTGATTTCCTGCGGGAATACGACTACATGCTCGGCACCCGCATTCACGGCAATGTCGCTGCCCTGGTCGGCGGCACCCCGGCAACCTTGATTTCGATGGATAAACGCACCCACGAACTCGGTGAATTCCATGACATACCCACAATCCGGCGGCCCGATTTACGTGAAGATGACACTGTTGCCAGCGTTTTTGAACGTTCCGATTGGACTGCCTTCAACAAGGGTTTGCGGCCGCGCTATGAGGCTTTCTGCCGTTTCTTCGACGAGAACGGCGTGCCGCACATTGGCCAACCTGGCAAGGCCAACCCAGCCTATGACAAAGCCTTAGCCAAAGCTGTCCTACCTCCACCCGTTGAACCGATCATGACACATGGTCAGATTGATCCACGGGCTTTGCTTGACCGGCTCAATTGGTTGCGTGAAGGGGTCGATGAAACCTGGATTTGCGAAGCCAAAGGGCATTTTGTGCCGCCATTGACACCGTTTGAACTGCCCAAAGCGCCAACCTACCGCGACCGTCGCGGCCGGTTAAAAGCAGCCGCACCAACAACAGTCAGCACTAATCCGCTACGGCGTCTAGCTGGAAAGGTGCTGCGTCGACTGGGATTGATCAACTAGGTTTGATGTTCAGTAACACAACACAACCAGCCCACAATCGAGTTAGCCTAAGCTACTATCCTTTGGCGCTTGGCACCTTTTGTGCGTTGCTGCTGATCTCCAACGTCGCTGCCATTAAACTGATCAAACTCGGTTCTTTGGTTTTCGATGGCGGTGCACTGCTTTTCCCATTGACCTACATTATTGGTGATCTTCTAGCGGAAGTTTGGGGATTCGCAGCTGCTCGCCGTGCGATTATTCTCGGGTTTGTACTCGGTGCGGTTGCTTCGCTCAGCTGGTGGCTTGTTCAGTTAGCGCCACCCGCCGCAGGCTGGGACAACCAGGCTGCTTTTGAAGCTGTACTTGGTTTTGTGCCGCGCATTGTTGTTGCATCCTTAGCAGGTTACCTGGTTGGCCAGCTACTGAATGCTGCGGCGTTAGTACGGATTCGCCGTCTAACGCGCGGACGCGCATTGTGGGCTAGGCTGATCGGTTCAACGTTACTTGGTGAAGCAGCCGATACAGTGGTTTTTTGCACCATTGCCTTTTTAGGTGTTATCACTGGATCAGAGTTCCTCAACTATCTGATCACCGGCTATGTTTATAAATGTGTAATTGAAGTGATCTTCCTCCCGGCTACCTATGCGGTGGTTCGCCTGGTCAAGCGTCATGAGCAGCAGGCTGGTCACACCACTGCCCCGGAACCATCTGGCGGCACATCGGGCACAGACCATCAGCCTTTATCAAGTTGCTAGTTACGGTAAAACCTTGGCGCTCCACCAAGGATATTCCACAACTACCGCAATGGGTTGTGGAACCATCCAAGTCAGGCACATTTCCACTGTAAACATAACGTAACCCCTGGTCATGTGCGATTTTCCTGGCTCTATCCAAGTCAGCCAACAAGGTTGGTGGGTGGTTAGCTAAACGATGGGCTGGGTGAAAGGCTGTGAAATGTAACGGTATATCCACACCGAGGTTTTCAACAATCCAGTTGGTGAGTGCTTCTAACTCATTGGTGGAATCGTTCAGGCCACTGATCAGCAAGGTTGTTATTTCTACCCAACAATTGGTTTGGTGGACCAAATAGCCTAATGTATCAAGGACGGGGGCTAAGCGACCGCCAGTGAACCGACGGTAAAAAACGTCTGAGAAACCTTTCAAGTCAATGTTTGCCGCATCCATGTTGGCATACATTTCAGCTCGCGGTTCCGGCTCAATATATCCGGCAGAAACAGCC
>JAIRPS010000241.1 GCA_031256885.1 Bifidobacteriaceae bacterium
TTGCTGAACTAGCTCCTTTAGGGAAAGCAATTTGCGCCTGTCCGCTGCCAAGCTTGAGGGTGCCGGCTTGTTTTGCTTTGGTGATGTTGACTTGGATCAACCAGGCGGAAGCTGTGCTGGTTTGATCTTTGGGCAGGCTCAGTTTGGCTTTGGTGGTTTTGCCGGCACGTAAAGCACTTCCTTTGGTGCCACCCCAGGTGATCATTGGCCAGGCCGCTTTGAGGCCGCCAGATTCAGAAGGCATCGACAGGTTGACCGACTGGTCTTCCGACTCCTGCGGCTCAGTGGCCGTGGTGACCGAAGCGGTTGGCGCGATTGCCGGATGTGACGGCACGAGACTGGCTAGGACCAGTCCGGCAAACAGTAGAGACGAAACGAGTACAGGTTTGGTCAACACCGCAACCCTCCCCAAAGGAGTTAGACATGGACGGTGAGGCGACGTGATCAAAGCTACAGCCTGCTTTTCTTGGCGACAAACGCTGCTGGCTCTTGGACCACACTGTGGACGGTCTATCTCCCCAGAACAAAGCAATTGTCGGGTTGATGAGGCCAAGGCAGGCTGCAGTCTGTTGAGCGGTGGTGATCCTGATAAGTTGGCGTCGGGTGGACGAGGCCAAGACAGGCTGCTACCAGCACGCGACGTACTGAAACCCAGTGGTATCACCCATTGCGCAGGCTGATCGCCTAGGATGACTAGCCAGGGGGGAAACACCCGATCATCTACCTAAGGAGCCCTGACCAATGAGCCTGTACACCTTGCCTGATTTACCTTACGACTACGCCGCCTTGGAGCCGCATATTTCTGGCAGAATTATGCAGCTTCACCACGACAAACATCATGCCGCCTATGTGGCAGGTGCGAACCTTGCCTTAGAACAGTTGGCCGAGGCTGAAGCGTCGAACGATTTTGGCAGCGTCAACCAATTGCAAAAAAATCTTGCTTTCAACCTGTCTGGGCATGCTAACCACACCATTTTTTGGCAGAACCTGACCCCTGATGGCCCTGGTGAACCAACTGGTTTGCTGGCACAAACGATTGACAACACTTTTGGGTCAACCGAGCGCTTCCAAGCCCATTTCACAGCGGCTGCCTTGGGCATTCAAGGTTCTGGCTGGGCAATGTTGAGTTGGGACACTTTGGCTAACCGGCTGATTGTTGAGCAGGTTTGGGATCATCAGTCAAACCGCGCCACCTCAGCTATCCCACTGCTGGTTTTGGACATGTGGGAGCACGCTTTTTACCTTGACTATCTCAATGTCAAGGCCGATTACGTCAAAGCTTTTTGGCAGATTGTCAACTGGCCTGATGTGGCAGCCCGGTTCGAGCAGGCTCAACCGTAATTGACCTGGTATTTTGCCGCTTGACCGACCACAACTGCTGGGGTTTGAGCTGAAGTTGATAAGCCGAGGTGTGCCCTAACCAACCAGCGTTAGGTATCCACTAGGCTTACCTGGCTATGTCTTTTGCCACCTATGGCCATGTCCTGCGCGCGCCTGGGGTTACCCGTCTGGTTTTGATCTCAGTCTTCGCGCGGTTGCCGCATGCCACAACGGGGATTGTACTTAGCCTGCATATTATCAACGGCATGGGGCTATCATACACCAAGGCTGGTATTGCTGCGGCCATTTTCACGATTGGTTTGGCAATTGGCGCGCCTTGGCGCGGCCGCCTGGTTGACCGTCGCGGGGTACGCCGGGCGGTTTTCACACCCACCTTGGTGACTTTGCTCGGCTGGTGCTCTTTAGCTTTTCTGCCATACCCTTTGCTTCTGGCAGCGTGCCTGGTGATGGGGGTTTTTGTGATTCCCATTTTCCCGATCATTCGCCAGTCCTTATCAGTGATGGTGCAACCCAGCCAGTTACCAACCGCCTTCGCCTTAGATGCGGTGATCACCGAGTTCACTTTTGTTGTTGGCCCGATTGTGGCAACCCAATTGGTGCTGACCTGGCATTCAAGGGTGGCAATGATTGCGGTTGGGGTGGCTTCCGCACTGGCCGGCGCTGGTCTGTTCTGGCTGAATCCACCAACTCGATCCGCCAACAGCCCAAGCGGCCCACACCCAACCGGTCGGCTGATCACTTTGACGGTGGCTGCGATTCTGGTTTGCTCTTTAGCCACCACCTTCACCTTGGCGGGGGTTGATTTGGCAGTGGTCGCATCAATGCGTAGCTGGTTGGCCACCGGCGGCACTGGCCTAATTTTAGCGATTTGGGCTAGTGGTTCACTGGTTGGTGGGTTGATTTATGGGGCTTTGCCACGTCAAGCACCGATTGCTCCGTTGGTTGGCGCATTAGCCGTAACCACAGCGGCTTGTGCTTTAGCAACAAGCCCAACCAGCTTGGCTGTGCTGGTTTTTGTGTCCGGTTTGTTCTGCGCCCCAACCATGGTCTCAGTCAATCATGGTCTGGCAGATTCCGTCCCGGAACAGCGGCGCGGCGAAGTTATGGGCTGGAACGGCACAATGCTGCAATTGGGCGGAGCCGCCGCCGCCCCCATGGTTGGGGTGGCGATTGATGGCCATGGTGCCCCAGCTGGCTACGTTGTGGCTGGCATTGCTGGCGCAACGGTGATGGTGGTTGCACTGGCCTTGATTGGTGGGCGTCGTCGTTACAACCGCAAGAACGCGACCCTGCCACCAGATCAACCAACTGGTCCCAACCAGTGAATAAACTGGCTGATCAAATCAGCCACCAGCTTACTTGCTTGGGTTGGCAAAAAATGCCCTTGACGTGGCACTATGATCAATTCTGCGCCAGGCAACGATTGGGCGATTAGCCGGCTGTGGCTTTGCCGAATCATGTCGTTTTGCCCAGTCACCACCAGGCTGGGGCACTTCAGATGCCCGAGCGCTGCTGGGTCAATGCGCGGCTGATTAATCATCAAAGACCAAACTGTGGCACGGTTACGCCATTTTGCCTGCACACAGCCCCCCAAACGCATTAGCCAATAGGTCAGGTTGATACCCAACCAGGTGAAAGGCCGTAAACCGGTGGGGAAAAGGTTAGCGCCAAGCACTATTAGGCCGCCTTGAAAAAGCTCCGTCCGGCGGCTGGCTAAGTCCAATGCCAGGTTAGCGCCATCGGAAAAACCGACGATGACGCTTTGCCGGCCAACCTCAGCAATCACCTTGGCCAGGTCATCAGCCATGGCCCGGATTGTCAGCGGAGCATTACCGAGCGGCGTGCGTCCATGGCCACGCGCTTCCGGCACGACCAGGCGGAAATCTTTGAGATGGCTGGCAACGGCATCCCATTCGCGAGCGTCAGCGCCGTTGCCATGCAGCAAAATAACTGTTCGCCCGCTGCCGGAGATTTCAGTGACCAGTCCGCCTAACTGGCAGGTTTGCTTAAACAAGGCCGCCCAGGCGAGCCAGCAACAAAGCCTCACCGAGTATTGCTTTACGTAAATCAGCTAAGTGCACCGATTCGTTACCGCTGTGGGCGCGCGAATCTGGGTCTTCCACCCCAGTAATCAGCACTTCAATGTTGGGGAAAACCTCTTTGAGTGGTTTGGTTAGAGGAATTGAACCCCCCAAACCCATTGACAGGCAAGGCGAGCCAAAAGCCTGGCCAAGGGCCCATTCGGCCGCTTGACGGGCTGGTGAGTCACCAACTTGGAAACCTTGACCGGCTGAACCGCTGATCACTTCAACCTGAGCGCCAAACACCGGTTGCTTCAACAGGTGTTGACGGACCAGTTGTTGCGCCTCGTCAGCATCTTGGTCAGGTGGAACACGAACTGATAAGCGGGCTGCCGCAGAGGGCAGAAGGGTGCCGGAGGCCGCTGCCACACTGGTGCAATCAAAACCGATCAGATCAATCGCTGGGCTATGCCACAGGCGGGTGGACAGTGAACCGTGGCCAGCAAACTGGACTGAGGGTAGTAAGCCCGCCTCAGCCCGTAAACGATCTTCGGGATACTCGATGGTTGCCTCACCACTGGCTTTTAAGCCGGCAACGGCAACTTGCCCGGCGGAATCGTGCAAAGTTGCTAAAAGTCGGGCGAGCAGCAGCGGCGCATCGAGGATTGGCCCACCGAACATGCCGGAATGAACAGCATGTTCGGCTGTGCGTAAGGTGACAGTGAGTTCAGTTATGCCGCGCAGCGAGGTGGTTAAAGCGGGCTGTCCAACCGCCCAGTTGACCGAGTCGGCAATCACCACTACATCGGCTGCGAGACGGTCCTGGTAATCGTGTAGCAACTGATCAAAGGTTGATGAGCCACTTTCTTCCTCACCTTCAATGAAAAAGACCACATTGACTGGGCATTTCGCACCAGCTGCCTGCAATGCGCGCAGGGCGGCGAGGTGAACTACTATGCCCGCACCGTCATCGGCAGCACCGCGCCCGTAAAGTCGGCCAAGCCGTTCAATCGGTTCAAACGGCGGGGTGTCCCAATCTTTGGCGACTGGCTGAACATCATGGTGGGCGTAAAGCAAAACTGTGGGCGCTTGGCTCGGTCCATCAATTCGCCCCAGAACTGCCGGACCGCCAGTTGCATTAGCCCGCACAACATCAACTTGATGAGCTCCAAGCTGCGCAATTAGGTCGGCCACGGTGGCGGCGGAATGCTCAATCACGCCGAGCGGCGCATCGTCGCCAGCGAATGAGGGAATGCGGACAAGTTGGCCAAGATCAGCTACGGCTGCCGAAAATCCGGCATCAACTGCTTGACGGAGGCGTTCAATCAACACCTAACTACCTTAGCTGAGGTTAGGCTATGGGCCGTGTTTGGTAAAAAACCGCAGAACCAGTCCGAGTCACTGGTTAACGAATCAGACGGCAAGAAGGGACGGCCCACGCCGACTCGCCGTGAAGCCGAAGCGGCCAACAAGCGACCGCTGGCGCCGCAGGCAAGCTGGCGCTCCCCCAACGGCAAAACGCCGACTTCCCGCGAGGAACGGATCAAGGCGCGCGAACGGATGAACCAGGCTTTGCGCACTGGTGACGAACGCTATTTACCGGCGCGCGATAAAGGGCCAGTCAAGCGGTGGACGCGCGATTGGATTGATTCGCGGCGTTCGGGCAGTGAGTACTTTGTGGTGATTGCGATGGTGCTGATTGTCTTAGCTTTTGCTTTCCAAAACAACAAGTATGCTGGCGCCATAGTCGTGCTTGTGATGTATGGTTTCACTTTGGCGTTTCTCGGCGAAGTGGTGGTACGAGCGGTGCGTTTACGCGCTGCCTTGCGCCGCCGTTTCAAAGCTGTGGAAGTTCCCCGTGGCACTGTGATGTATGGCGTAGCCCGTTCGCTCCAACTCAGGCGCTCACGCCTACCCAAGCCGCAAGTACAACGCGGCGAGCGACCCAGCGAAACCGCCTAGCCTCCGCTAGGGTCGCGCGGCGAGCGAGCGACCCAGCGAAACCGCCTAGCCTCCGCCCAGCAAAGCGGTGGCAGGGTATAGGCTGCCATTATGGTCACATACCGCAACCTCGGCCGCTCCGGCCTGCGCATCACCGAACTAACCCTTGGCAACTGGGTTACGCACGCCAATCAGATTGACGATGACGCCGCCATAGCCTGCGTAAACGCCGCCTTAGACTTGGGTATCACCAGTTTTGACACGGCTGATGTGTACGCCAATACGGCTGCTGAAACGGTGCTTGGCCGCGCTTTGAAAGGCCAACGCCGCCAATCCTTGGAAATTTTCACCAAAGTTTTCTGGCCAACCGGGCCACGTGGGGCCAACGATTCAGGCTTGAGCCGTAAACACATTCTCGAATCGATCAACGGCTCGTTGACGCGGCTGGGCACCGACTATGTTGATCTTTACCAGGCGCATCGGTTTGATTACCAAACGCCTTTAGAGGAAACCATGCTTGCCTTCGCTGATGTGGTGCGCTCCGGCAAAGCTTTATACATTGGTGTTTCTGAGTGGACCGGTGATCAGATTCGGGCCGGGGTTGCATTGGCACGCGAACTGCATGTGCCTTTGATTTCTAACCAGCCGCAATATTCGGCGCTCCACCGGGTGATTGAAGCCGATGTTATTCCCGCCTCATTAACTGGCGGGCTGGGGCAGATTGTCTGGTCGCCAATGGCGCAGGGCGTGCTCAGTGGCAAGTATTTACCTGGGCAGGCTGCCCCCGAGAACTCACGCGCAGCAGCGGTTGCCAATGAACAAACCGGCATTCAGCGCTTCCTCAAGGAGCCAGTGCTTGCGGCGGTGCAACAACTACGTCCACTGGCCGAAGCGCTTGATCTGACAATGCCGCAGTTTGCTTTGGCTTGGGTTTTGCAAAACCCCGCTGTCAGTGCAGCAATCATTGGTGCTTCACGGCCTGAGCAGGTTGTTGAGAACGTCAAAGCCTCCGGTGTGATTATCCCCGCCGAAGTGATGACGCAGGTTGATCAAATTTTGGCCGATGTCGCTGTGACCGGTCCGGCTTTGAGCGTTTCACCCTTGCATCATTTGACTTGAGCAACGGTTTGCTGCAATTGGCGGTTGACTCGGCCTGGCCAGGCTGGCCCATTATAAATAAACGCGGTGTATGCCTGGACTAGGGTGGCACCAGCCTGAAGATAGGCTTGCGCGTCCTGAGCGTTGCTGATACCACCAACGCCAATGATCACCCGGCCTGGCTGAAGCAGTTGACGTAGCAAACCAACCACTGCCAGTCCGCGTTTGAGCAGTGGCGGGCCAGATAAGCCACCCGGGCCAAGGTCATGTTGAATGGTTGTATTGGTTGCCACCACACCAGCTAAGTCCAGTTCCTCAACTAACTGGGCAATCTCTGTAATGTCCGCATCAGCCAAATCTGGGGCAATCTTGACCAGCAGCGGCACCTGCCGGCATGCCGGATCATGATCCCGGCCGGTTGACATGTCGGCACCTTGCCGGGCAGCCAACAAAACCGGCTTGAGCTGGCGGACAGCCTGCAAGTCACGCAAACCTGGCGTGTTTGGTGAAGAAACATTAACCACTAAATAATCGGCGTAGCGAGCCAACAACCGTGCCGAGTTGCGGTAATCAGCTGGTGCCTGAGCTAAGGCGGTGCGCCGGGATTTACCAATATTGACACCAATGACTGCTTGTTGGCCGCTTGGGCGGCGCCGGCATTTCGCTAAACGATTAGCTAACTCGGCCGCGCCGTCATTGTTGAAACCCATTTGGTTGCGTAAGGCGGCTTGATCGAGCAAACGCCACAACCTGGGCGGCGGGTTGCCTGGTTGCGCCAAGCTGGTTACCGTCCCCACCTCAACATGGCTGAAACCTAATGCGATCAGCCCTTCCACAGCATGTCCAGCTTTATCAAAACCGGCTGCTACGCCAAGATAGCCTGGTAGCTCACGCCCAAAAACAGTTGGGCCAGCCAGCTGCCGGCCGCGCAACAGGCGTCCCACAACCAGCCGTAAGGGCGCGACTCGACCAACCACCCGAATCAGTTGGTACGCCAAATGATGGGCCAGTTCCGGGTCAAACCGACGCAACAGCACACGAAACAACAAGCGGTACACAGTTGCTAAGCCTAGCGGCCTTCAGACCGCAAAGCGGTGTAACGCAGGCTGGATCAGCGCCCAAGCAACGCGACAGTCCGGGACAACCATGCTTATTGACACTAGTAGCACCTTCGTCAGTTCAGTCAGCAATTTATCCGTTCGCCAGCGCACCAGCCAAGGCAATTAGGTAGATCAAACAGGGGCCAATAAATCCAGCCAAAACCCAAATAATGCGGTGCTTACTGCTCCGGCAAGTCAGGCGGTTACGGTGCAAAGCGGCTTTACAAGGGAAACTTGGTGTGGAAACTGCCTGAGTCTCTGGCTTATTCCCGGGTTGAGCTTCCGAAGCTAAATGCATTAACTGTGTTCGATTCTGACGAATGATCAAAAAAATTAACCAGACAGCGCTCACCAACCCCAGCTGCAATCCAATAATCGGCCTGAGCACTAAAAACGCTGCTGAAACAGCGGCTGAGGCGAGCACTAGCAATAATGTCAACGGATAAATATGGCGTTGCTTGTTCTGCTGTTTATCCGCAGCAGACACCTTGTCTTCGCGTTCAATGGATTGATTCATGGCCATTTGAAAAGTATTGGCGGTTACTTGGGTTTGAGCGCATGAGTGGCGAGATGGGGGGCGGTTACAGGGCGGTTGGTTCTGGTTCGTGGTGGGTGGCGGAACGCCATCCGGCGTATTCTTCGTCGCCGGCTGAGTCGAAGGGGTAGCGTCGCTGCCGCGCTTGCCAACCGTCAGTGCTCAGTTGGCTGGCCGCATCGATTGTGAAAACTGGGCTGAACTGACCGCGACCGGGCAGCCACAACCATTGCGGGTAAACCTCAACTGGCGGTGCCAACGGGTCGGCGCCCATGGTTAAACCAAGGTCCAGAATCACCCCATGTTGGTAGCTGTAGCGGTCCATGGTTTGCTCAAGCCGTGCCACCTCAGCTGAAATATCGCCACTGTGCGCCGTTTTCACCTCCATTACCAGCAGGTTGTGTGCGCTGCCGCGCATCCCGCGATGGTGAATTGATACATCAACTGGGCGGCGCACTTTTTCAGCAGCAGGAGCAGTTGGCATGGTGCCTTCACGGTTGTACTCAACGTCAATATCCCAAGACCGCGCAAACTCGTTACGCAGACGCCAACCCATCTGATGGGCAATCACCCGGTCTGAGGCGGTAAAAGGCACCCGAACATTCTCAAGCAGCGAATACTCGTCAAGAATCAGTGTGGTCAGGGCGGTACGTAAGCGAGCTTCAAGATCAACCAGTGACATACCGCCACCCTACCGCAGTTAGCATCAGCAACCGGGCTTGCCAGCCCAATCAAACCGTTTCTGCTTGTCAAACTGCCCGGCCTTCAGCATTGGCAAGCCGCCTCACAGTTTGGTGATTGGTGCAAAACGCAAAATCAACCGTTTGATGCCTTCATTTGGGAAAGCCACACGAGCAACGGTTGAGGGGCCGCTGCCTTCAATCGCCGAAACCACACCTTCGCCGTAAACCTCATGTTTGATGCGATCACCGGCAGCTAGCTCAGGAATGTTTTGACGCAACTTGGCCACCCGCATGCCTGGCTGAGCAGTAGCGCCGGCGCCAGTTGCGCCAGGCTCAGCTGCGGTTGAGCTAATAGCGCTGCTGCGGTCTTTGCCTGGTTTGGCAAAACCGCTGGCAACAAAACCATTACGGTTGGCGCTACGCGAGCTAGACCAGCCAGACCAGCGGCTTGATTGGGAACCTGCGCCAAGACGCAACTGTTCAACATTGGCCCGTTCGCGGCGCCACTGTAAAACATCTTCCGGAATGTCCGCCAAAAAGCGCGATGGCGCATAATCTTGCGACCTTCCCCAGGTGGTGCGGACAGCCGCCCTGGTTAGATAAAGACGCATGCGTGCCCGCGTCAAACCAACATAGGCTAAGCGCCGTTCTTCTTCCAACTCGCGCGGTTCGCTGAGGGAACGGGCATGCGGCAGTGTGCCATCTTCCAGGCCAGTTAAAAACACCACCGGAAATTCCAAGCCCTTGGCAGTGTGCAAAGTCATCAAGGTGACTTGGCCGCAGCCACTGTCCTCAACCGGCAGCTGATCAGAGTCTGCCACCAAGGCTACGCGCTCCAAAAAATCAGCCAAACTACCGGTTGGGGCGGTTCGTTCAAACTCCAGGGCTACCGCCCGTAACTCTGCCAGGTTTTCAGCACGGCCTAGGTCAACCAAATCTTTCGAAGCGTTCAACTCCGCTAAATAACCGGAACCTTCCAGCACTTCCTGCAAGAGCTCCGCTGGCCCTGCGCCAGCCTGGCTGGCTGCCGCCATTTCGTCAAGTAGTCGCACCAACTGTTCAACAGCTTTGGCTGCCCGTGGGGCAACACCTGGCACGTCTTGGCGTAAAGCCGCCCCAAAAGAAATGCCTTGCCGTTCAGCAAACTGCGCAAACAATGCTTCTGTACGATCCCCCAAACCACGGCGTGGGACATTAAAAATGCGGCGTAAGGAAACCGTATCATCAGGGTTGTCAATACACCGCAGGTAGGCAATTGCGTCGCGGATTTCCCGACGATCATAAAAACGTGTGCCACCAACTACGCGATACGGTATACCCAGACGTATCAGCTGTTCTTCGAGAGCCCGTGACTGGGCGTTGACCCGGTAGAACACTGCCACATCATATGGCTGAGCAATCTGCTCATCAATTAACCTATCAATTTCTTCAGCAATAAACCGTGCCTCATCAGTTTCATGATCAGCCGCGTAACCAACCACCTTTTCACCATCGCCGCCAGCTGTCCACAAGCGTTTCGGCACACGATCAGGGTTCTTTGCAATCACCGCATTAGCAGCCGATAAAATACACTGGGTTGAACGATAGTTTTGTTCAAGCAGTATGGTTGTTGCCTCAGGGAAATCGTCTTCAAACTCTCGAATATTACGAATGCTTGCCCCACGAAAAGCATAAATTGACTGGTCAGCATCACCAACCACCGTCAGGTCCGCCAGTTGCCCAGCACCCTCAGGCGAACTGTCCGCTTGCCGTGCCGGAACCCCACATAGTTCTCGAACCAGAACATACTGGGCATGGTTGGTGTCTTGATATTCGTCAACAAATATTTGTTGAAAGCGCTGCCGGTAATTCTGGGCAACTGCTGGAAATGCTTGTAACAAACCAACCGTTTCCATGATTAGATCATCGAAATCTAATGCTTTAGCTAGCCGCAAACGCCGCTGGTAGGCTGGGTAAACTCGCCTAACGACATCGTCCCATTCGGAAAGACTGGCTTTGCTTGAAAAGTCATCTGGGTCAATCAGCTCATTTTTGAGAGCGGAAATGCGCCTTGCTAAACCTTTAATTGGGTAACGTTTAGGGTCAAGATCTTCACCCTGCGCCACTAAGCCAATTAGGCGTTGTGAATCTGCGGCATCGTAAATGGTGAAAGAAGACGGCAGGTTGAGCACATGATGTTCTGCCCGCAAAATTCGCACACAGGCGGAATGGAAAGTCGTCACCCACATGCGCCGGGCTGGCGGGCCAACCAAGTCAGCTACCCGTTCGCGCATTTCAGCAGCTGCCTTGTTGGTGAAAGTGATTGCTAAAACCTGGCTGGGAAGAATTCGACCAACCGCTAAATTGTAGGCAATCCGGTGCGCCAGCACCCGTGTTTTGCCTGAACCAGCCCCTGCCACAATCAGCAAAGGACCGCCCGTATGCAACACGGCGGCACGTTGCTGCTCGTTCAGCCCTTCGAGCAGCGCATCAGCTGAAGCCTGCGCAGCGACGACCGGTTGGTCTACTGGCGTCCAATCGGCAGGCTGAATTGAAGGTAAACGTGACAGGTCAATCAGCGGCATGGCCGCCCCGGGAGTCGAATTTGCGTGAATCATGGCGGCACAAGCTTATGTCCAACCACCGACACCGCGCCGGTTTGACTCGCCCAGTTGGTCACCTCCCCGCTCTAGGCTGAGGCTGTGGCCAAACTTTCGCGCACCGTTACCGCCGCCATGGCGCTTGTTTGCCTGCTTTTACCGAGCCTGCCGAGGGCGGCAAGCAACGCCCAGCAGCTACGTGTTACGGCAGCTAGTCAGCCACTTCTCAAACCAGTTTTGTTGACTAATAGTTTGACCACCCAACCGACCAAGTGGCGTCGCATCACCTGGCTACTGCCAACCCGTCCCGCCTGGTCAGCTCATCGTTTACAGTGGCGTCAAAGCGGGCAGCAGGCTTGGCAAACCAGCAAAGCCACTGCCCGGAAAAATCGTCAGCCACTGGCGGCGTATCAAACCATCACCGTTAAACTAACTGGGCTGGCGGCCGGGCAACGCTACGAGTATCGCCTGGCTGGTCGGCAAAACGGCAGCCCAACCCGCTACAGCACTGTTCACAGTTTTAGCACTGCCCCAGCTCAGGCAGCTGATTTTCATTTCCTGGCACTAGCTGATGCACAAGGCTCAACTGCTGGCTACCGCAAATATTGGGGCAACACTTTAGCCAAAGCGTTAAAAACTGTGCCGGATGCCGCCTTTGTGGTTCAATTAGGTGATCTTGTGGACCAAGTCAACACCAACCAAATGACAGCCTGGGTAAAAGCGACCGGCCAGCAAATGGCCAGCCCAGCTTTCAATCCAATTCTTGGTAATCACGATGCCGGACAAGCAGCCGGGCAAATGTTCAGTCGCCTCTTTCCGCAGACTTCAGTCAATTCATTACCACTAAATTATGCAGTGCGTTACAGTAACGTTTTGTTGCTTTGCCTCAACACTAATAATACGAGTTTGGCGAAATTGCGCGTTCAGGCTAAATGGATTAAAAGAGAAGCCGCTGCCTGGCATAAGCGCTGGT